>CBIMJO010001454.1:0-3098 GCA_966244135.1 uncultured Actinocrispum sp.
ACGGCCCACGGCCCACGGCCCACGGCCCACGGCCCACGGCCCACGGCCCACGGCCGCCATCGGCGGGGCCTGGCACATCCATCCGCCGTCTGATTCCATGGTTTCCCGCGTCAGGCGTGAGGGCCGCCTGACCAGCTCCTGAGTCCCGCACCCAACCGAATATCCCCGAGGAGGCCCGGATGTGCTTCCGATCCCTGCTGGCATCCAGTGTCGTCATCCCTGCCCTGTTTCTCGCGCTGGCGCCCAGTGCTGCGTCGGCGGCGCCGCCCAGGATCACCAGTGCGCTGGACAAAGGCCCGGTGGGCTGGCAGGTCTACCGTGATCTCGGCCGGATGGCGGAGATGAGACCGGGCGCGATCACTCGCCAGTTCTCGAGTTTCGACCGCACCGGCGGCAACAACGATGGTTTCGATGGCACGTATTCGTGTCTGCGGACCACGGCGACCGGGTGTGTGATCGCCGAACGCACCGGGCCTGGCCAGATCGACTCGATGTGGTTCACTCGCGACTACGGTTCGATGGTGAACAACGGCCGGATCAAGGTCGAGCTCGACGGAACCGTTGTCCTCGACCAGTTGCTGCAGGACGTGGTCGACGGAAGGCTCGGCGCGCCATATGTGTGGCCGCTCGTCGGCAACGGCGCTGACACGTCCGGTGGTTCGGTGATCAAGGTGCCGATGCCGTACCGCGAATCCATGCGTGTGACATTGCAGGCCAACCCACGCTTCTACCACGTGTCCTATCGGTCCTTCTCGGACGCGGAAGGCGTGCAGACCTTCGATCCCACCGACAAAGCGCTGGATGTCATCGCCAAATTCCGGGCGTATGGCCTGCACGATCCCAAAACCTCGACGGCCCAACGCCTTCCGGTGATGAAAGGCTCGATAGCGCCTGGCGCGTCGCGCAATGTGGCCACGGCGTCCGGATCGGGATGGATCAACCAACTGCGGATCAACATCCCGCAGATCGTTGCCAGTCCTCGGGCCGGCGACGATGGCCGGGCATTCGCGGTCGGCGGATCGAGCACGTTCCAAGTCGCCATCAACCCGGACAACCAAGGTGTTCGGATCACCCGCCGCTACGACCCGCAGGTGGGCAACCAGCGGGCGCGGCTCGTGGTCAACGGAACACCAGTCGGCTTCTGGGAAAGCGGGCCACGCATCCCCACGGGGCAATGGCGTGACCAGAGCATCCTCGTCCCGGCATCGTTGTCGGCCGGGAAGTCCAGCCTGACCGTGCTCAACGAGTACGTGTCGTCCGATTTGGACGTGAACGAGTTCAAGTTCGACATCCACAGCAACGTGTTCGGTGACTGGCAGCGGACCGATGTCGTCGACGTGGGCCCGAACCATCCTGGCGACGAGCAGGCGCACGGCTACGTCATCAAAGGCCTGAACTGGCAAGGCTATCGGGTGTTCCGCTATCCGGTCGACGCTGCCGAGGTGACCCGCTCGGATGCGTTGCTGACCGGTGTCCGAGTGGTGATCTCGTTCGACGGTAAGGCCACTGTGGACGCTCCGCTGGGTGAGTTCTTCGGCTCCGGCCTGGGCGAGTACGACGCCAGGTCGTTGATGTCGTCGATGGACCCGGCGCCGGGCGGCTGGTACACCGCGTGGTGGCCGATGCCGTATGCCCGGAACGCCACCGTGGTGCTGGTGAACGAAAGCGGGGTGGCGCTGGGTGATGTGACCGTCGAGACCGACACAGCCGCGGATCCCTCGGTGGTGACCGCCCTGCAGTCAGGAAAGATCGGCTACTTCCGCGCGACCAAGCAGTCTGGGCACACCGTCAACGGCAAGGACTTCACGTTCCTGGAGACCGCCGGACGCGGCGTGTTCTACGGAGTCACGCATACGATGCGCGGCGACATCCCGAACGGCAACATGCGTGCGTACCTCGAAGGTGACGAACGGGTCTACGTTGACGGTGCCGCGACGCCGGTGATGTACGGAACCGGAACCGAGGACTTCTACGAGTCCGGCTGGTACTTCCGGGACGGCACGCCGTACACCATGCCGATGGCCGGTAACCCAGCGTGGGAACTCAACGGCGACGGTTGTGTCAACGACTGCACGGGCGCCTACCGCCTGATGCTCGGCGACGCAGTGGCCTTCTCCGCCAACCTCCGCTTCGACATCCAACACGGCCCGATAAACGACGCCCCAGCAACCTACAGCTCAACCTCCTACTGGTACGGCCAATCCACACCAGCCCTCACCGAGTCGGACACGGTAGACACAACCGACGACGCCAACCGCACGACCCACAACTACCAAGCCACAGGCGAAACCCGCGGCACCCTCCAGTCCGTCTTCGAAGGCAAAGACGACAAGGTCACGGTGAACCGAGCCCTAACCGCCACAACAGGCCCTATCACCTTCACAGCGAAGCTGACCCCAGGCAGTGTGGGCGCCCGAATCCTCCGCATGAACGACCAGACAAATCCCTACCAACAAGCAACAGTCTTCGTCGACGACATCCAAGCAGGCACCTGGACCCAACCGCTGGGCAACACATCCCAACGCTGGCAAGAAGATGCCTTCGACCTCCCCGAGAACCTCGTCTCCGGCAAGATAACCATCACAATTCGCCTAGTCCCCACCAACCCACCAGCCTGGTCCGCCGCCCGATACCGCATCCTGACCAAGATCAACTAGAGGGGCCGCCGTGACTCAACCACTCCTCAGCCACCCACCTTGACTGCCCGCAAACACCGACCCAGCCCGCACACCACCATGCCCGCTACCGTCAATGCCGACAGACACCCGCAGTCGTCGGTCGGCATCGTGAGCCGGCTGGGTCATGATCCCCACGGGCCGCCGGGCAAGAGATCACCGCGCCCATGAACGGCGCACGCGACCGCCACACAGAACATGCCACTGTGGTCGGTGGCGTTGACACTGATCCAGGTATCCAGCGACGCGGCACTCCGTGTTGGCACCACTGGGTTCCCGCGCGTTGTTCGTAACCGTCTCCGGCGCGAACATCGCCCCGGACGCAAGCACTTGCGGCAGTTGCGTCGGCGCGGTTCGCCAAGGCCGGCGCAGCTCGCTCCAGTGGTGGCCGGATCCTGCCGCTGTCGCGCTTGGCTGGACTGG
>CBIMJO010001455.1:0-3097 GCA_966244135.1 uncultured Actinocrispum sp.
ATCGTGATCCTGGGCAAGACCAACATGGACGAGTTCGCGATGGGCTCCTCCACCGAGAACTCCGCCTACGGCCCCACACACAACCCGTGGGACCTGGGCCGTGTGCCCGGCGGTTCCGGCGGTGGCTCGTCGGCCGCGCTGGCCGCGTACGAGGCGCCGCTGGCGATCGGCACCGACACCGGCGGTTCGATCCGTCAGCCGGCCGCGGTCACCGGGACCGTCGGCGTGAAGCCGACCTACGGCGGTGTGTCGCGCTACGGGTTGGTGGCTTTCTCGTCGTCGCTCGACCAAGCGGGTCCTTGTGCGCGCACGGTGATGGACGCGGCGCTGCTGCACGAGGTGATCGGTGGTCACGACCACCTCGACGCAACCTCGATCAACGAGCCCGTGCCGTCGGTCGTGCAGGCCGTGCGGGAGGGCGCGCTGGGCGACCTCCGCGGCATGCGGATCGGTGTCGTGCGGGAGTTCTCCGGCGACGGCTACGACGCCGGCGTGATGCTCTCGTTCAACGAGGCCGTCGAGCAGTTGCGCACGCTGGGCGCCGAGATCGTCGAAGTGTCCTGCCCGCACTTCAGGTACGCGCTGTCGGCGTACTACCTGATCGCGCCGAGCGAGTGCTCCTCGAACCTGGCCCGGTTCGACGCCATGCGCTACGGCCTGCGCGTCGGCGACGACGGCGAGCGCAGCGCCGAGGAGGTCATGTCGCTGACCCGTGAGGCCGGTTTCGGTGCTGAGGTCAAGCGCCGCATCATCATCGGCACGTACGCGTTGTCCTCGGGCTACTACGACGCCTACTACGGCTCGGCGCAGAAGGTCCGCACGCTGATCAAGCGGGACTTCGCGGCCGCGTTCGAGAACGTCGACGTGCTGATCTCGCCGACCACGCCGACCACGGCGTTCGAGATCGGCTCGCGCACCGACAACCCGATGGCCATGTACCTCGCCGACCTGTGCACCATCCCGGCGAGCATGGCGGGCACCCCGGCGATGAGCGTCCCCAGCCGGCTGTCGGGCACCGATGGCCTGCCGGTCGGCCTGCAGATCATGGCCCCGGCACTGGAAGAGACCCGGATGTACCGGGTGGCGGCGGCCTACGAGGTCGCCCGCAACGAAGCCGACGGCGGCCCGCTGATCCACCGGGTGCCGGAACTGGAGGTGGCGTGATGAACAAGGTGCGCGGAATCCTCGGTGTGGCCGGGTCCGTGTTCGGCGCGGTGAGCGCGGTCAAGTCGCTGCAGACCGCCCGCAAGGACAAGGACCGGCTGCTGCTGGTCAACGCGGTCGCGGGCATCCTCGCCGCGGTCACCGGCGTCTTGCTGACCATCCGAGCGGCACGTAAGGACGACAAGTGACCGACCTGATGGACTACGACGAGGTCCTCGAGAACTACGACCCCGTCCTCGGGCTCGAGGTGCACGTCGAGCTGTCCACCCACACCAAGATGTTCTGCGGCTGCCCGGTGGCGTTCGGCGCGGAGCCCAACACCCAGGTCTGCCCGACCTGTCTGGGCCTGCCGGGATCGCTGCCGGTGGTGAACGAGACGGGTGTCGAGTCGGCGATCCGCATCGGCCTGTCGCTCAACTGCGAGATCGCCGAGTGGTGCCGGTTCGCCCGGAAGAACTACTTCTACCCGGACATGCCGAAGAACTTCCAGACCTCCCAGTACGACGAGCCGATCGCGTTCAACGGCTGGCTCGACGTGGAGCTGGACGACGGGACCACCGTGCGCGTGGAGATCGAGCGCGCGCACATGGAGGAGGACACCGGCAAGTCCCTGCACGTCGGCGGGTCCACCGGCCGGATCCACGGCGCCGACTTCTCGCTGCTGGACTACAACCGGGCGGGCGTGCCGCTGATCGAGATCGTCACCAAGCCGATCACCGGCACCCGCGAGCGGGCCCCGGAGGTGGCGCGGGCGTACGTGACCGCGCTGCGGGACTTGTTGCGTGCCTTGGAAGTCTCCGACGTGCGGATGGACCAGGGCTCGCTGCGCTGCGACGCCAACGTCTCACTGATGCCGCGCGGGACGTCGGAGTTCGGCACCCGCACGGAGACCAAGAACGTCAACTCGCTGCGGTCGGTCGAGCGGGCCGTGCGGTACGAGATGACCCGCCAGGCCGCGGTACTGGCTTCCGGCGGCACGATCCGGCAGGAGACCCGGCACTTCGACGAGTCCACCGGGTCCACTTCGGCCGGTCGCGCCAAGGAGACCTCTGAGGACTACCGGTACTTCCCGGAGCCCGACCTGGTGCCGATCGCCCCGTCCCGGGAGTGGGTCTCGGACCTCCGAGCCACCCTGCCGGAGATGCCTTCGGTGCGGCGCAAGCGAATCCAGGCCGAGTGGAACCTCTCCGACCTGGAGTTGCGGGACCTGTTGAACCTCGGTGCGGTGGACGTGATCGCGGCGACCGTGGCTGAGGGGGCTTCGCCTGCTGAGGCTCGGGCCTGGTGGGTCTCGCACCTGGCGCAGGAGGCCAACTCCCGCGGGGTTGAGCTGGATGAGCTGCCGATCTCGCCTCGGGCGGTGGCTGATGTCATCAAGCTGGTCGCGGATGGGTTGCTGACCAACAAGCTGGCTCGGTCGGTCGTTGAGGGTGTGCTGGCTGGGGAGGGTTCTCCGGCTGAGGTCGTTGAACAGCGTGGGCTCAAGGTTGTTTCTGATGAGTCGGCGTTGACGGCGGCGGTGGATGAGGCTTTGGCCGCGCAGCCTGATGTGCTGGAGAAGATTCGCAGCGGGAAGGTTCAGGCTGCGGGTGCGATTGTGGGCGCCGTGATGAAGGCGACCAAGGGGCAGGCTGATGCCAAGCGGGTCCGGGAGCTGATTCTGGAGCGTTCCGGGGTTTGATTCTTGGTGCGTGAGCGCCCGGCTGGGTTTCCTGGCCGGGCGCTTTGCTGTGTGGGCGCCGTGTCTCACGTTCGTCCGCGATGGTGCCTACTGGGCGCCGCGATGGGGCTTGCCAGGCGGCACGATCGCGATCACTGGCGTCGCAAAGGCTTGTCAGGTGCCGTATGCGTGCCTGCTGAGTGTGGCGAAAGGGCTCACTAGGAGTCTGCTGAACAACGCAGGTTTTAGGCGGGAAGGACGCCGACGGGGCCG
>CBIMJO010001456.1:0-3097 GCA_966244135.1 uncultured Actinocrispum sp.
GGACCTTGTTGATGTTCGGGTCGGACAGGAACGGGTTCTCGCCGAGCATGTACATCCCGCGCACGCCATCGGGTTTGAGCACCGAGCCGATGATCTCGGTGACGGTCAGGCCGCGCTTCGGGTCGAGCCGCGTCCCCCACGCCTCCTCGAACCGTTCGCGGGTCCCGTCGAGATCGACGCCCTGATAGTCCGGGTAGAACATCGGGATCAGGCCCGCGTCGGACGCGCCCTGCACGTTGTTCTGGCCCCGCAACGGATGCAGCCCCGCCCCGGGCTTGCCGACGTTGCCGGTGATGGAACACAACGCGATCAGGCAGCGGGCGTTGTCGGTTCCGGTGGTGTGCTGGGAAATGCCCATACCCCAGTAGATGACCCCGGCCTTCGCCGCACCCCACTCGCGGGCGACCGTGCGGATCAGGTCCGCGTCCACGCCGGTGATCTGCGCGGCCCGCTCCGGCGGGTAGTCGGCGACCGTGCGGGCGAGCTCGTCGTAGTTGGACACCCGCTCGGCGATGAACTCGCGGTCGATCAGGCCCAGCCGGATCACCTCGTGCATGATCCCGTTGTAGAACGCCACATCCGTGCCGGGCTTGACCTGGCAGTAGTAGTCGGCGTGCTCGGCGACCACGCTGGCCCGCGGGTCCACGTAGACGATCTTCGTGCCGCGCCGCCGGGCCTGCTTGAAGAACGAGCTGGCCACCGGGTGGTTCGCGGTCGGGTTGGAGCCGGTGATGATCACGACGTCCGCGTTGGCCACGTCACCGTACGTCGTGGACACCGCGCCCGAGCCGACGCCCTCGAACAGCGCGGCGACCGAGGAGGCGTGGCACAGCCGGGTGCAGTGGTCGACGTTGTTCGTCCCCAGCCCGGTCCGCAGGAGCTTCTGGAAGAGGTAGGCCTCCTCGTTGGAGCACTTCGCCGAGCCGAACCCGGCGATCGCGCCCGGCCCGCCCGCCGCGTGGATCTCCTTGAGCCGCCGCGCGATCAGGTCCAGCGCCTCGTCCCAGGTGGCCTCGCGGAAGTGCGGCATCACCTCGTCGTAGTCGACCAGCCCGCCCGGCTTGCGCCTGCCGTCCCGGCCTTTCTTGCCGCCACTGCGGTTCCCGCCGCCGCCAGACCGGCCCCGGTCGTTGTACGAGTCGCCCCGCACGTCCGCGGACAACGCGCCCTTGGGGTAGGAGGATTCCTTGCGGATCAACGGAACCGTGAGCCGCTGCGGGGAGGCCGCGTAGTCCCAGCCGTAGCGTCCCTTGACGCACAGCCGGCTCTGGGACCCCGGCTGGTCGCGGCCCTCGGCGAACGAGATCGCGCCGCGTTCCCGGTCGACGTAGTAGGTCAACGCGCAGCCAACGCCGCAGTACGGGCACACGCTGTCGACCGCGTCGAGCTGCTCGCGGGGCTGGATCGGGATGAGGTTGATCGGCTTGTTGGTCAGCGCGCCCGTCGGGCAGGCCTGCAAGCACTCGCCGCACGTGACGCAGGAGCTGGACCCCATGGGATCGTTGAAGTCGAACGCGATCCTGGTCGAGTACCCCTTGCCGGACCGGCCGATCACGTCGTTGCCCTGGATGTCGTCGCAGGCCCGGACGCACCGGTCGCACAGGATGCAGGCGTCGTGGTCGACGCTGATCACCGGGTTGGAGGCGTCCACGCCACGGCCCGACCCGCACGGCAGCTCGGTCGTCTCCTTGGCGACGTCGAACCGGTCGGCCAGTTCGAGCAGCAGGTTGTCGCCGGTGGTGGTCTGCTTCGGGTCGTCGGCGCGGTCGGGCTGGTCGGACAGCAGCAGCTCGGTCAGGGTGGCGCGGTTGCGTTCCAGCTCCGGCGTGCTGGTCTTGACCTCCATGCCGTCCTCACAGGGCCGCACACAGGCCGCGGCGAACACGCGTCCTCCAGTGTCCACGACGCACATCCGGCAGACGCCGACCGGGTCGTAGCGTTCGTTGTGGCACAGCACGGGAATGTCCACGCCGGCCTGTTTGGCCGCGTCGTAGATGCTGGTTCCCTCGGGCACGGTCACGGAATGGCCGTCGATGGAGGCGGTCACGGTGCGCACTGCCGTCCCCGGCTCTTCGACTGCCGTCATGGCTGACCTCCGTCACTGGGAAAGTGCATACAGCATACGCTTGGCGGTCAGGTTTCGAGGAGCAAGTCGTCGGTCGCGACCACGCGACCTGCCTCATCGAGCCCACGGGCAACGTAATAACCGTCGATCATGGCTTGCAACCGCTGGGCGGTCAGCGTGGCGGTTCGGCCCGACGCGAGCTCCAGCGGCGTCTGCAGCATCCGGGCCGGCAGGGTGTCGTCGGCCGCGGTGGCGCCTTCGCGCTGGTTGAACGCCCGCTTGGCACGCACGATCCGCTGGGCGGTGGCCCGCAGTTCGCCCGCGTCCATCTCCCAGCCTGTGACCAGCGACAACAGCCTCGCCCACTCGGTGAACGGGTCCTCGAACACCCCGCGCAGGAACTTGCACAGGATCATCGAGTCCATCACGGCCGCCCGGTCCTCGGTGCCGATCGCCGCGGCCACATGCGCTGCGCCACCGTCGAAACGGTTCACATCGCCGGAGAGGTCCGCTTCGTAGGCGCCGGACCGGTTGTGGTCGGCGCCTCGGGCGTTCACCGCCAGGCCCAGCGCCATCGACTGCAGGCTACGCGGCTCGTACCCGGGCAGTTCCAGGCCCTTGACCTGAGGGGCGAAGTCGATCGAGCCGTGCCCGACGATCCCGGCGGCCGTCCGCGATCCCTGGGCCAGCAGTTCGCCGAGGCCGGGGGAGCGGGCGCCGATCGCGTCGAGGGCCCGCAGCAGCGCGGCGCCGTCGCCGAACTTCAGCCACGGTTCGTCGATCAGGCCGCGTTCGACGCACTCCATCGCCCACGCGATGGTTCCGCCTGCCGAAATCGTGTCCAGGCCCAGTTCGTCGCACTTCGCACTCGCGGCGAACACGTCGTCGGGATCGGAGACGCCGCACAACGGGCCGAGCGCGAACACGTTCTCGTACTCCATCCGCTGGCGGCCGCCGCCCTTGCGGGAGTAGATGTGCTCGCACCCGATCGAGCAGGACGCGCACGAGTTGCGCGCGACGAGGCGGAGCTCG
>CBIMJO010001457.1:0-3096 GCA_966244135.1 uncultured Actinocrispum sp.
CGACGGGCGACCGAACGCGACGACGAGGCCATCGAGGCTTGGGTGAAAACGCAGTGGCCGCGGATCAAAAGGGGGCACGACGCCCAGGAGCGTGGATCTGCTTTCAGGATGAAAGCGGGTTCTCGCTGTTGCCCGTGGTGAGGGCGACCTGGGCGCCGCGCGGGCAGACCCCGGTGTTGACCCACCGGTTCTCCTGGAAACGCCTGTCGATGTCCGGCGCGCTGGCCTACCGACCCGACCGCAGCGAGGCGGTGTTCGTGTTCTGTATCTAAGGAAGGCGCCTACAACACCGTCTCGCTGATCGAGTTTCTCACCGATCTGCGCGCCCATCCCGACGGTCAGCCGGTCACCCTGATCGGGGACGGTCTGCCCGCCCACCGATCCCGCGATATGACGGCCTGGCTGGCCACCCAACGACACTGGCTGCGCGTTGAGCCCCTGCCCGGCTACGCCCACGACCTGAATCCCATGGAAATGGTCTGGGGCAACGTCAAAGCACGCGAACTGGCCAACCTCTGCCCTGACACCATCGACGAAGCCCACGTCGCCGCGGACGCGGGCCTTCGCCGGGTCGGCAGCGACTATCAACTGTGCTCCAACTTCCTCGACCACACCGGCCTTTCTCTATGACCACCCTCACTCAAATACCGAAAGATCTTTAGGCTCTACGGTCTCGGCGCTGCGCTGCACGTCAATTGCTGCAGTGGATTTGGGCAGCGGCCATGTCCTCCTGCGGCAACCTCAGCGCTCAGTGCAGTGGTAAGGCTGATGGTGGCGTTGACGGCCGCGTTCCGGGTCGGCCGCTCACAGCCACCTGGCAGCCCAGTGACCTCGCCGAGCGATCGATGCTCTTCCCCGGTGACCTCAGTAGGCCCATCGATCACCGTTGCCCCCTGGACCATGCGGCACTCTGCTCCGCGCCGATCGATGATGCGATGTTCGGGATAACTCGCGATAGGTACCTCCTGTTAGGACACGCGCCTTGCCGCTCGCTTGAGTAGGGAGACGCCTGGACGGATGGGTGGGGTCTGTGGTGTGTGTTGGTGGGTGGTTATTTGGGGGTGGCGGAGTGCCAGCCGGTGGGGGCGCGGGTGGCGAGGTCGGAGAGTTCGAGGGCGGGGAGGATGGCGCGGACTTTGGGGAGTGGGATGCCGGAGATCTCAGCGATTTGCTCAGCGGATTGACCCTCGCGGAAGGTGAGGGCCTCGTGGACGCGGAGGGCGTCGGCCTCGAGGCCATCGGTGGGGCGAGAGACGGACGTTCGGTTGGGTGCGAGGTCGTCGCCGAAGAGACCGACGGTCTCCGCAACGTCGTCGTGTGAGCAGACCAGCGTGGCCAGACCGTCGCGGATGAGTTCGTGGCAGCCGATCGACATCGCGGACGTGACCGGACCAGGGATCGCCATCAGCACGCGGCCGAGTGCTGCGGCAGACGCGGCGGTGTTGCGAGCACCGCTGCGGCGCCCGGCCTCGACGACGACCGTGCCCGCTCCCATCGCGGCAATAAGACGGTTGCGGACCAGGAACCGGTGTTTGGCTGGTGTTGTCCGCGGCGGATATTCGGTGATCACGAGTCCCTGCTTGGTGATCCTTTCAAGGAGCTGTGCGTGCGCGACGGGATAGTTCTTGTCGATCCCACACGCAAGGACGGCGATCGTGCGCCCCTCGGCAGCTAGCGCACCGCGATGCGCCGCGCCGTCGATCCCATACGCCGCACCGGAAACCACGGTCATCCCCCGCGCTCCCAAGCCATAGCCGAGATCTGCCGCGACCTGATCGCCGTACCCCGTCGCAGACCTCGCGCCGACAACAGAAACAGCCCGCTCCAGCGAGTCCGTGAGCGACGCAGCACCCCGAACCCACAAACCGAGCGGCGGACAAGCCCACCGCAAGCCCCGGCCAAACGCGTTGTCCAGCGGCAAAAGCGCCCAAGCCGGCCAGTCCTCATCCTCAGGAATGAGCAACCGAGCACAGGCCTTGGCGCCCTCGGCGAGATCCTGCGCCGGATTGTCGATATGCCGCCGAGCCGAAGTCTCGTTCAGCACGGAATCCGGCACAGTCCCAGCACGCACCAACCTCGCGGCATCAACGGCACCATGCTGGGCAACAAACAGCGTCAACGCCATAGCAGGCGGCTCAGCCACCCGAAGCAAATAAGCCCGAGCCAGCCGAATCTCATCGTCAGTCATGCCGCACACCACCCTTGCACAGCAGACGGCCGACCAGCGCTGGGATGCGCAGGCCGCTCCCCCTCTAGCGCTGATTGCAAGTTCTTGCAGCAGTCAACCAGACAAATTCTGTTGCATGGCAAGGCGAAATCGCATCTGAGCGTGGCGCGAGGCGCCGCATGTGAGACTGACACCTGGTCGGGCTGCAGGCAGTGATCGGGGCATACCAGGTGGGGCTGACTCAGGATGGCTCGGGCGGAACGACCCGTGTCTCGGCCGACGGCTGCGGGGCGATCCAATAGCTGAGGTGTGGGGACAGGCGCGAGAGGCTTTGGCTTGAACATGGGAATCACGGGATCTGTGGTGTTGCAGAGTGGAAGGAGGTTCGTCGTTTCCGATGAGGCGACTACAGGGGCGGACGAAGTCGCTGATGGTGGGGACGACGTGGTGGCGTGGACTGAGATCGGGCGGCGTCTACGGATTGGGTCGAACCCGTGGGCGCAGTGAGGTCCCAGGGCAGAGCGGGTTCTGGGGGTGATGGGGTGGGTTTCCGGAGCGGGAGTGGGCGTGGGCGTGGTGTGATTCATGGGGTGGTCGTTTCGGATCTGGTGATGTGGATGCGGGGTGGGCTCGAGGGAATGTGTCTCTTGAGGACGTGCTGCGGCTGTGTCACTTGAACATCGGTTTCGGTGAGGCGTCGACGCCTGGGACCTAATTCAGAGGTCCCGGTCGATGGGAACTTGTTCATGCCGGAGGCCGAACCCGGAGCGCTGCCTCGAAGACACATCCGGCTCTGCTAGCGCGATCGGGGCCAGATCGGTTGATGTGAGGGCAGCGGCACTTGTGGCTCGGCAACCCGACGTCGATCGAGTCGACTTGGGGTTTGGATTTTGTGGGTGGGATGCGGGTTGAAGGTCTGATGTAGACGG
>CBIMJO010001458.1:0-3096 GCA_966244135.1 uncultured Actinocrispum sp.
GGCCGTGCGGGACGGCAAGGCGTACGCGCCGAGGCTCGCCCGGACCAAGGCGCCGCAGGACACCGAGCCGGTGTTCGCTCCGGAAGGGACGGTTCTCGTCACCGGTGGCTCCGGCACGCTGGGCGGCCTGGTCGCCCGGCACCTGATCACCGAACACGGCGTGGGCAAGGTGCTGCTGGCCAGCCGCAGCGGGCGGATCAGCCCGTTCGCGGAAGGACTGGACCAGGTCACCGCGGTCGCGTGCGACGTCGCCGACCGGGACGCTTTGGCCGCCTTGCTGGACGGCGTGCAGCTGACCGGAGTCGTCCACACCGCTGGTGAACTCGACGACGGCCTGATCGAAACCCTCACGCCCGAACAGATCGAGAGGGTCCTGCGGCCGAAGGTCATCGGTGCGCAGAACCTGCACGACCTGACCGAAGGTATGGACCTCAGCGCGTTCGTCCTGTTCTCCTCCGCGGCCACGACATTCGGTGCACCTGGCCAGGGCAACTATGCCGCGGCCAACGCCTGGCTCGACGCTCTGGCGCATCAGCGACGGCAGCAGGGACTCGCGGCGACCTCGATGGCTTGGGGTCTGTGGGCGGAACGCAGTGGCCTGACCGGAAACCTGACCGACAGCGACCTGGCCCGTATGGCTCGCGGTGGTACGACGGCGATGCAGAGCGAGGAAGCGCTGGCGCTGTTCGATGCGGCATTGCGGTCCGGTCCGGTCATGGTGACCGCCAAGATGAACGGTGAACTCCTGCGGGAGGCCGCCGAATCCGGTGGCCTGCCACCGCTGATGCGTGGTCTGGTCCGCGCTGCGACCCGTCGCCCGGCCACGGCCAACGAGTCCGCGGCCCTGGCTGTCATGCCCGAGGACGAACGCAAGAAGCGGCTGCTGTCGCTCGTTCGCGGGCACGCGGCCAGCGTGCTCGGCTACGAGTCCGCGGATCTCGTGCAGCCCACCAGGGCGTTCAAGGACCTCGGCTTCGATTCCCTTGTCGCGGTTGAGTTCCGCAACCGTCTGTCGGCCGCCACGGGCCTGCGCCTGCGGGCCACGCTGGTGTTCGACCATCCGACGCCACAGGCCCTCGCCGATCAGCTGGCCGGCCAGTTCACTGGGCAATCTGCCAGCCGGTCTGCCGAAGAATCAACCGGTGAGAGCCGGACTAGCGCGGATGCGCTCGTCGCTGAGTTGGAACGGATGGCGGACATGCTCGACGCGATGGCTGACACCGACCGGGAACGCGTCGCCGGTCAGTTGCAGGCACTGATGGCGAAGGTGGCCGTGCCGGCCACAGCGGAACGCCTGATGCCCACAGCCACCGACGACGAGCTGTTCGCGTTCATCGACACCCAGCTCGGCAGCTGACAACCCGGGGAAGGATTTCGGAATGTCGAACGAGGACAAGCTCCGCGACTATCTGCGGCGCGTGTCAGCCGAGCTGAACGACACCCGTCAGCTCTTGCACGAGTCGGTGAACCAGCGGCACGAGCCGATCGCCATCGTGGGGATGAGCTGCCGGCTGCCGGGCGGGGTGCGTTCCCCGGAGGACCTGTGGGATCTGGTGGCCGAAGGCCGTGACGCGGTCACGCCGTTCCCGGAGGATCGCGGCTGGAACGTCGAGGGCATCTACGACCCCAGTGGCGAGGTCCCCGGCAGCACCTACGCGCGGGAAGGTGGCTTCCTGGACAGGGTTGCCGACTTCGACCCGGAGTTCTTCGGGATCAGCCCGCGCGAGGCGCTGGTGATGGACCCGCAGGAGCGGTTGCTGCTGGAGTCCGCGTGGGAGGCCTTCGAGTACGCCGGGATCGACCCGGAGTCGTTGCGGGGCACGCAGACCGGCGTCTTCGCCGGGTCGATGTTCCACGACTACGGCATCCAGCTCAGCCCCGTTCCCAAGGGCGGTGGCTACTACATCACCAACGGCAGCACCGGCAGCGTTGTGTCTGGCCGGATCGCTTACGCCCTGGGACTTCAGGGTTCGGCGGTCACTGTGGACACTGCCTGTTCGTCCTCTTTGGTCGCTGTGCACCTGGCCTCTCAGGCGCTGCGGTCGGGGGAGTGCTCGCTGGCGCTGGCCGGTGGTGTCGCGGTCATGTCGAGTCCGTGGCTGTTCGTGGAGATGAGCCGGCAGCGCGGCCTGGCCAAGGACGGTCGCTGCAAGGCCTTCTCGGCGGCGACCGATGGCTCGGGATTCTCCGAGGGTGTCGGACTGCTGTTGCTGGAGCGGCTTTCCGATGCCCAGCGCAACGGTCACAAGGTCCTCGCTGTCATCCGGGGGTCCGCCGCCAACCAGGACGGCGCCTCGAACGGCTTCAGCGCGCCGAACGGGGCCGCGCAGGAGCAGGTGATCCGCAAGGCGCTCGCCAACGCTCGACTGTCCACTTCGGATGTCGACATCGTCGAGGCGCACGGCACGGGTACGACCCTGGGTGACCCGATCGAGGCGCACGCCCTGCTCGCCACCTACGGCCAGGACCGTGAGCGGCCCCTCGACCTGGGCTCGATCAAGTCGAACATCGGGCACGCACAGGCCGCCGCCGGTGTCGCCGGGATCATCAAGATGGTCATGGCGATGAAACACGGCGTCATGCCCAAGACCCTGCACGTGGACGCGCCTTCCCCTTACGTCGACTGGGCTTCCGGCTCGGTCGAGCTGCTCACCGAGGCCAAGCCGTGGCCGGAGACCGGGCACCCGCGTCGCGCGGCCGTCTCGTCCTTCGGGATCAGTGGCACCAACGTGCACACCATCATCGAGGAGCCGCCAGCGGCTCCCGAAATCATCGACGAGCCCCGCGAGCCGGTGGCCGCCCTGCCGTGGGTCATCTCCGGCAAGACCGTTGAGGCACGTCAGGACCAGGCCAGGCGCCTGTGGTCGCACGTGGCCTCGCTCGAGCCGGTCGATGTCGGCTTCTCGCTGGCCACTTCGCGGGCGATGTTCGAGCAGCGGGCTGTCGTTGTGGGGCATGACCGCGCCGAGTTGCTTGCTGGCGTCGAGGCGCTGGGCAATGGCGAGCCGTCGGCCGTACTGGTCGAGGGTCTCGCGGATGTCAACGGCAAGACCGTGTTCGTGTTCCCGGGCCAAGGTGCCCAATGGGTCGGCATGG
>CBIMJO010001459.1:0-3093 GCA_966244135.1 uncultured Actinocrispum sp.
GCGATGCCGATGTGGACGGTGCCAGGCCGGACGCCGTCCTGGGGATCCGGACCGTCCACCCCAGTCAACCCGAGTCCCCAGCTCGCCCCGCAGCGGTCGCGGGCGCCGGTCGCCAGTTGGACGGCCACATCGGGGTGGACCGCCCCGTGCTCGCGCAGCAGGACGGGGTCGACCCCGGCCAGGCCCCACTTGAGGTCGGTCGCGTAGACGACCAGGCCGCCCCGGACGGCCTTGCTGGCCCCCGGCACGCTCGTCAGGGCCGCGCTGAGCAGGCCCGCGGTCAGCGACTCGGCGGTCGCCACCGTCTCGCCGCGGTTGCGCAGCCGCGCGATCACCCGGGTGAGGTTGCCCTCCGGCACGCCCAGGACGTCCGCCAGCGGGTTCACGACGCCTCGGCGGCCCTGCGGGCCCGGATGCCCTGGGCGCGCAGGCGCAGGGCACGGAACACATAATCCAGGCCGGTCACCACGGTCAGCACGAGCGCGAGGCCCATGATCGTCCACTGCACCGGGTCGAACACGGCCGGCAGCGGGGCGAGGAAGAACCCGATCGCGACGATCTGGGTGAGGGTCTTGAGCTTGCCGCCGCGGCTGGCCGGGATCACGCCGAAGCGGATCACCCAGAAGCGCAGCAGCGTCACGCCGATCTCGCGGACGGCGATCACGATGGTCACCCACCAGGGCAGCTCGCCCAGGATGCTCAGGCCGAACAGGGCGGCCCCGGTGAGCGCCTTGTCGGCGATCGGGTCGGCGATCTTGCCGAAGTCGGTGACCAGGCCGTGCCGCCGGGCCAGCCAGCCGTCCAGCTGGTCGGTCAGCGAGGCGACGGCGAACAGGATGGTCGCGCCCAGTCGCCACCCGAACGAGTGACCTCCCTCGGTGAACAGGGCGACCAGGAAGACCGGCACCAGGACGAGCCGGGAGACCGTCAGGATGTTGGCGATGTTCAGCAGCGGGACCGGCGGGGTCGACGGCGGCGGCTGTGGTGGGGTCGCGGGCACGGTCTGATGCTCACGATCGGCGGGCGCGGTGCTCACCGAAGCACCTCAAGGGCACGGACCAGCAGGTCCACCCCCTCAGCGGCCTCGACCCGGCAGCGCACGAAGTCCCCGCGCTCCACCTCGAGATCGGAGTCGACCACGCACTCGCCGTCGACCTCGGGGGCCTGGTGCGCGGCGCGGCCGATGATCTCGTCCTCGTCCTGCTCGATCATGACGATGACCTCGTCGCCCACCCGGTCCTCGGCGCGCTGCATGGTGAGCTGCTCGACCAGCGCGGAGATCCGGGCGACCCGCTGGGCGACGGTGTCCTCGTCGTGCTTGTCGTCGAACCCGGCGGCCTCGGTGCCCTCCTCGTCGGAGTAGCCGAACACGCCGACCGCGTCCATCCGCGCGCCGGTCAGGAACCGCTCCAGCTCCTGCAGGTCCTCCTCGGTCTCGCCGGGGAACCCGACGATCACGTTGGTCCGGATGCCCGCCCGCGGCGAGAACTCCCGGATCTGGTCGGTGAGCTGGAGGAAGTCGTCACAGCCGCCGAACCGGCGCATCCGGCGCAGCACCTTGGCGGAGCCGTGCTGGAAGGACAGGTCGAAGTAGTCGGCCACGTTCGGCGTGGTGGCGATGGCCTTCACCAGGCTCGGCCGCATCTCCGCGGGCTGCAGGTAGGACACCCGGACCCGTTTCGCGACCTTGGCCAGGTCCTTGAGCACGGCCTCGAGGGTGACGCCCTTGAGGTCCTTGCCGTAGGAGGTCGAGTTCTCGCTGACCAGGAAGAGCTCCTGGGCGCCGTTCTCGGCCAGCCAGGTGGCCTCGGCGACGATCTCCTCGGGCAGGCGGGACACGAACGCGCCGCGGAAGCTCGGGATGGCGCAGAACGTGCACCGCCGGTCGCATCCGGACGCGATCTTCAGCGCCGCCACCGGCGAGTCGTCGAGGCGCTTGCGCAGCACCCGCGGCCCCCACCCGTGCCCGGGCACGACGACGTCGTTCTCCTGGCGCTGGACCGGGCTGATCGGCAGCAGGGTCCGCCGGTCGACGGGCACATGGGACTCGACGGTCTTGCCGTGCAGCACCTCGTCGAGCCGCGAGGCCAGCTCCGGGTACTCGTCGAAACCGAGCACCGCGGCGGCTTCCGGCATGCTGTCGGCGAGCTCCTTGCCGTACCGCTCGGCCATGCACCCGACC
Organism: uncultured Actinocrispum sp.; assembly: GCA_966244135.1. Classification (GTDB taxonomy): domain Bacteria; phylum Actinomycetota; class Actinomycetes; order Mycobacteriales; family Pseudonocardiaceae; genus Kibdelosporangium. The sequence continues at coordinate 2,183 of CBIMJO010001459.1, forward strand.
GCGACGACCTTGGCCCCCGTGTCCGCCGCGGCCAGCAGCGTGTCGACGGAGTCCTTCTTGGCCTGCTCCACGAACCCGCACGTGTTCACCACGATGACCTCGGCCTGCTCGGCGTCGGCCAGCTCCCAGCCACTCCCGGTCAGCCGCCCGGCCAACTCCTCGGAGTCGACCTCGTTGCGGGCACAACCGAGCGTGAGCATGGCGACACGCCGCTTCGCGGAAGGAGAAGACACAGAGTGAGAGTAACCGCCCCGCGCCCGCCGCCAGCACTCCCCAAGCACCCGATCAACAATTCGCCAACGAGCCGCCCGCGCCGAGACCAAGCACACGTCAGCTGCGGCGATCGGGGCCGACTAGGTTCATGGGTTGTGAGTGAGAGTCTGGTTGTCCGGCGGGCTCGGGCGACTGATGTGCGGCAGATGAAGGCGATCGTGGACCGGTATGTGGGCAAGGTCCTGCTCGCCAAGCAGTTGGTGACGTTGTACGAGGACATCCAGGAGTTCTGGGTCGCGGAGCGGGACGGCGAGCTGCTGGGGTGCGGGGCGCTGCACGTGTTGTGGGAGGACATCGCCGAGATCCGCACGATCGCCGTGGTGCCGCAGGCGAAGGGGCTGGGCATCGGCCACGCGCTGATCGAGCGGCTCATCGCCACCGCGAAGGAACTGGGCATCTCGCGGCTGTTCGCGCTGACCTTCGAGGTGACGTTCTTCGAGCGGCACGGGTTCGTGGAGATCGACGGCACGCCGGTGAGCCCGGAGGTGTACGAGGAGATGCGGCGCAGCCTCGACCAGGGCGTGGCCGAGTTCCTGGACCTGCCCTATGTGAAGCCGAACACGCTGGGCAACAGCCGGATGCTGCTGGAGCTTTAGGAACGGTGTTGTTGGGAACGCCGGCCGGGCCAGGGATGGCAG
>CBIMJO010001460.1:0-3093 GCA_966244135.1 uncultured Actinocrispum sp.
ACCAGCCACGGGTGGCGGGTGAGCATGGCGTGCAGGTCGCGGGCCATGGACGTCCCCGCGGTCCGCCCGTCGACGGCAGCCAGGTCGGGCAGCGCGACCTCGCACCACGCCTGGTCCGCGGCGAGCACGATGAGGTTGTCCTTGCTGCCCACATGCCAGTAGACGGCGGTGGCCGCCGACCCCAGCCGCTTGCCGAGTGTGCGCATGCTCAGTGCGTCGAGCCCTTCAGCGTCCAGCAGTGCGATGGCGGCGGCGACGATCTGGTCGCGGGTGAGCGTCTCGCGCGGCATACGCCCACGATAGAGCAACTTGCACACTGTTCAACTCGTGCCCTAGGGTTCGACTTGAACAGTGTGCAAGTCGAGCTGGGGGCAGCTGTGCAGGAGCTGATAGCGGTATTGCAGTACGCCACGGCGGCGACGTTCGCGGTCATCGGCCTGACCGCCTACCGGCACGGCGATGCCGCCCAGCGAGCGGCCGAGGACGAGGTGACCCGGCAGGGTTTCTCACCGGATCTGCTGACCAGGCACCGGGTGCGCGTGGCAGAGTCGCTGGCGGAACTGGTGTTCCCGTTGGCCATCGCCGCGGTCCTCGCCGTGATGGCCACCCTGACTCTGGCCGCGCCAGGTCCCGGCCGCACGGTCACCTGGATCCTGCAGCCCATCCTGCTTCTCGCTGGCGGGTTCATCACCGGGAACCAGGTGTTCGTGAACCGGTTCGTGGCCGCCGCATTCCGCAGGTCCCCGGACACCGAGGCGCGGGCGGTCGACATCGGCGCCGTCCTGGACGCGGCGTCCGGTGCCTTCCCGCGGTGGCTGCGCCCGCTGATCGTGATCCGGTTCCTGCTGGTGACGTTCGGTTCGGTCGCGGTGCTGCTCCTGCTGCTGGTCACATGAACGCGGTCACTCGTCGTCGCCGAGGCCGGTGTGTTCCAGGTCGAGGGTGCGCTGGATGCGGCGGCGGGTGGTGTCGGTGATCGCACCGGTCTCGTACAGGGCGGTGAGGGTGTTGCCCTCGACGGTGAGCAGTTCCCGGCGCAGCTCGCGATAGGCGGCTGACGTGCCGGCCGGGTCCTCGTCGAGCTGAATGCGCTCGATCCGCGCCTGCCAGCTGCGCCGGAGCTGGTCGATGGCGTACTCCGGGGCCGACTCCGACCCGGCGAGCTGGTCGAGGTGCGCGAGCCCGGCCTGGGCCAGGTACAACCGGGCCTTGGTGTGCTCCTGGCGCATGTCGTCCGGGTGCAGGGCGATCCCGGACCGCCGGACCAGGGGAGCGAGCGTGAACCCCTGCACGACAAGGGTGATCACGATGACGGCGGTGGTGAGCAACAGCACCAGGTCCCGGCCGGGCAGGACGTGGGGGAGTGACAGCGCGGCGGCCAACGGGACCACGCCGCGTGCGCCCGCCCACGACACCACGGCCGGAACCCGCCAGGAGGGGCGCGTTTTTCGTTGCGCCACAGCCGAAAGCGGGAACACCCAGAGCAGCCGGACCAGGATCAGGGTGGCGGCGATGGCCAGGGCGTGCACCGGCCACTGGTTCGCGGTGAAGGTGCGGACCAGGGCGGGGAGCTGGAGTCCGATCAGGCCGAACACCACGCTCTCCAACAGGAACACGACGGTGTCGAACACCGCGCCGAGCTGAAGCCGGATCGGCGCGGTGGTGAGCCGGGTCGCCTGCGTCCCCAGGATCACGCTGGCGACGACCACCGCGGTGACCCCGGAGCCGCCGAGGGACTCGGCGACGATGTAGCCGACGTACGGGGTCACGAGCGTGACGACGGTCTCCAGCACGGGATCCTCGGTCCGCCTGCGGATGAGATACGCGCCCAGGGCCGTGAGCGCGCCGACCGCCACACCACCACCGGCGAGCAGGACGAACTCGGTCAGCGTGCGACCCCACGAGGCGGTGCCCCCGGCCAGGGCCAGCGACAGCGCGACCCGGAACAACAGCAGGCTCGTGGCGTCGTTGAACAGGCTCTCGGCCTGCACCAGGGCCTGCACGCGGGGCGGCAACGACAGACGGCGTGCCAGCGCCGTGACTGCCACCGGGTCCGTGCTCGCCAGCACGGACCCGAGCACGAACGCCATCCCCAGCGGCATCGGGGTGAGCAGGACCGCGACCCCGGCCACCGCGACCGCGGAGACCAGCACCAGGCCGATGGCCAAGGCGGTGACCGGTTTCCAGACCGAGCGCAGATCCCGCAGCGGCAGTTCCTCGCCGGCCGCGAACAACAACGGCGGCAACACCACCAGACTCACCAGGTCCGGCGACACCTCAATGGCCGGCACACCCGGCAGCAGCCCGGCGATCACCCCCGCGACCACCAGCAGCGACGGCGCCGGAACGCGGAGCCTCCGCGCGAACGTGGCCACCACCGTTGCCACGACCACTAACGCCAGGACGATCTCGATACTGCGCACGCCGGTGCCCCTCCCACGTCATCCACCCGTGTGCCGACCAGACTTCCCGGCGCTCCGTGCCACACCTTACGTCAGGATCGCGGCCCGCAGGCTGAAGCTGGGCCCCGCCACCACCCACCGGATCAGTGTCCAAAAGGGACTCCAGATCTCCGGCGGCACCCCGGTCCTGCTTCCCACGTGGACACAGCAATGTGCCGCTGGTGCTGCCCTATCACACCGGCTGCTGAACCAGGTGTAGCGTCGGGTCAGTGTCTCTGACGCATATGGACGGACCGTCAGGATCGCGTTAACGCCGATGTACCGGGCGTCAAGAGTCCGTCAGGCCCATCGCTTTTCCCGTTGCCAGACCGCACGCTTCCTTCGCCGGACCACCACGTGGTGGCTGGCGTCCTTGCGAGAGCGGAGCGCGTCTGTTGGCACTGGGACCGTGACGACACAGATGGATCAGGACAGACGGCGGATGGCGGCGCAGGATATGAACGTCGACTACAAACGCCGCCGCGGGGAGCTGAGGATCTACCTCGGCGCCGCCCCGGGTGTCGGTGGAGCTGGGGGAGCTGCTCGAGAAGGGCGTCGCCGACGACGTGCCTCTGTCCGGTGTGGTGCTGCGGCTCGAGGAGGCGCTGCTCGGCTCGCTGGAGGACCTGCACGCGCTGGTGCTGCGCGAAGA
>CBIMJO010001461.1:0-3092 GCA_966244135.1 uncultured Actinocrispum sp.
ACATCACGCCGCCAACCCGGTTCGAGGCGGATCATAACGCCCAAGGGCCGGAGGGCCGTCCCGCGACGGCCTCCGGCCCGGGCCAGCGGCAGCGCCTTCCTGGGGGTGGGGGAAGGCGGGTCCGCTTGAGAGACGGCTAGAAAGCCGCGGTCATGCACGCCAGCCGAGCGCCCGCGGTGCCGTCATCGTGTGTGTGGTGTTCGTGGATCACCACCGAGCGCTTGCTCGGCGTCCCGGCGAACTTCCAGTCCACCGCGGCCATCGCCATCCCGCTGCCTTGGGCGTCGGTGGTGAAGTCCAGCCAGATCTCGTTGTAGTGGTTGGCGTACGCGGGATCCGTGGAGGGCTGGTGCGGGTCGGGCACGTTCTGGTAGTGCGGTCCGGCGTCGTTGGCGTTGGCACCGCACGGTTTGGTGTGTACGTGCGCGCCGTATTCATGGGACGGCAACAGCCCACGGGGGCCGAGCAGGACGACAGTGCCATGCCCGCTTTGGAGGGTGACCGTGGAGACGCTGGCGCCCACTGGAACCTTGGTCTGCTCGTACGTCACGGCGACCGCGTCCTGTTGGTAGGCCTGGAAAGTTCCAGACGTGCCCGCGATACCGAAGCCGATCAGCGGCGAGGCCGCGCCGGGAAGCGCGCCCGCAAGGCACAGCACGGTGACAACTGCGGCGAGGCGCACGGCGGTCATTGGGCGGCCGCCTTCTTGATGGCCTCGCGGATCCGGAAGTACGACCCGCACCGGCAGACGTTCTCGATCTTGTCGATGTCCGCGTCCGTCGGGTTGGGAGTGCGCTTCAGCAGCGCGACCGCGGCCATGATCTGCCCCGGCTGGCAGTACCCGCACTGGGCGACGTCCTCCTCGAGCCAGGCCTGCTGCACCGGATGCAGCTTGTCGCCGTCGGCGAGCCCTTCGATCGTGGTCACGGACTTGCCCGAGCAGTCGGCCGTCCGCACCGTGCAGGGCTGGATCTCCTGACCGTCCAGGTGCGACGTGCAGGCCCGGCACACGCCGACGCCGCAGCCGTACTTCGGCCCGGTGATCCCGAGTTTGTCGCGCAGCACCCACAGCAGCGGCAGGTCCGCGGGAGCCTCGACGGTGACGGCCTTCCCGTTCACCGTGAAGGAGTAACGTGGCATAGCGGGTTTTCTCCTAGCGGGGCAACGGGGTGAAGTCCACGTCGAAGTTGATGGGGAAGCTGCGCGTCTTGGTTCCAGTGGCGCGGGCGTACGCGTTGGCCACCGCGGCGGCCGCGGCCGGCACACCCAGCTCACCGGCACCGCCCGGCTCGCCGTTCGCGGGCATGATGGTGATGTCCACTGTGGATGGTGTGTGACGCTGCCTGGCGTAGTGGAAGTGCGCGTAGCTGGCCTCCAGCGGCAGCCCCTTGTCGAGGTGCACGCCGGCCTGCAGGATCGTCGAGATCCCGTCGGTGAGCCCGCCGAGCAGCTGCGACTCCAGGCCGCGCGGGTTGATCGGCCGCCCGACGTCCGCCGCGATCACCGCCTTGGTCACCCTCGGCTGCTTGGGGTCACGGGCGTCGATCTCCACCAGGTAGGCCGCGCAGGACTTGTACTCCTCGTGCAGCCCAACGCCTTGCGCGCAGCCGGCCGGCATCGCGCGGCCCCACTTCCCGCGCTTGGCGACGGTGTCCAGCACGGCACGGGCGCGGGCGGACTTGAGCATCGAACGCCGGAACGACACCGGGTCCTTGCCGAACGCGTGCGCCAGCTCGTCGACCATGATCTCCTCGGCGGTGCGCACGGTCGCCGAGTACACCGAGCGCCAGCTGCCGGTGTGCATCTTCAGCGGGATCTCGGTGAGCAGCTCGGTGATCAGCCCGAAGTTGTACGGGACCTTCTCGGTCAGGGCGAACACCGCCTGGCCGAACAGGGCCGGCGCCAGGTTGGCGAACGTGGCGGACAACGCCTCGCCCGCGCCGACCCGGAAGTCGGTCTCCACGCTGGCCACCCGGTGCTCGTAGGAGACCACCGCACCGGCGAGGTGCGCGACCCGGAGCTTGTGGTGCGTGGCCGCCCGCAACCGGCCATGCCGGATGTCGTCGGCTCGCGTCCACATCAGACGGATCGGCCTGCCGGTCGCCTTGGAGATCTGCGCGGCCTCCAGCGCGCCGTCGAAGAACAGCCTGCGGCCGAACGAGCCGCCGCCGCGGGTGACGTGCACGGTCACCTTGTCGTGCGGCAGGCGGAGCATGTCCGCGATGGTCTTGCCGGTGATGATCGGGTTCTTCAGCGAGGACCAGATCTCCGCGCGGTCGGCGCGCACGTCGGCGACGGCGGAGTCGGTCTCCATCGCCGCGTGCGGCACGAAGGCGAAGTCGAACTCGGCGTCGATGTGCGGTGTCAGGCCGGTCAGCGGGGTGAGTGGCGGCGTCGCGGCACGCAGTTTCTGCTTGACGTCCGCGTCCGACAGGTCGTCGACGCCGCCCTTGCCCCAGGTGACCTCGAGCGCGCTCGTCGCCGCGATGGCCTGCCCGAACGTCTCGGCCACCACTGCCACTCCGCTGGGAATGCGGGCGACCGCGACCACCCCGGGCATCTTGCGGGCCGCGGTGTCGTCGACATTGACGATCGTGCCGCCGATGGTCGGCGGGCGCGCCACCACGGCGGGCAGGGCACCCGGCACCTTGATGTCCAGCGCGTACTGGGCCTTGCCGGTGACGATGTCCCTGGCGTCCAGCCGGGTCGTCGGCTTGCCCACGACCTTCTGCGCCGACTCCGGTTTCGGCTTGGCGGACACGGCGGGCGCGACGACCTTGGCCGCGGCGGCGGACAGCGAGCCATAGCCGGCGCTGCGACCGTCCGGCGCGAAGACCTTGCTGTCCTTGGTGGTCAGGGTGTCCGCCCGGACGTCCCACTTCTGGGCCGCGGCGGTCACCAGCCGGGCGCGCGCCTGCGCGGCGAGCGCCCGCACCGGGCCGTAGAGCGAACGGACCGAGTTGGAACCACCGGTGGTCTGGTTGAACAGCAGGTCCGGCCGGGCGTCCGACAGCGGGGTGTCCACATCGGACAGCCGGGCGTCCAGCTCGTCGGCGACGATCATCGCCATCGCGGTGCTGATCCCCTGCCCC
>CBIMJO010001462.1:0-3088 GCA_966244135.1 uncultured Actinocrispum sp.
GCCACGCAGTAACACGCCCTCCCGCCATCCGCCCCCTCACCCCGCCCGACAGTTCCCGCATAACCCCACCTCGACGCACCCCGTGTCTCACGTTGGCACGGGGTGCGTCGCACGTTCACCCGAGGCGTGTCTCACGTTGGTCCAGGGTGTGTTGCACGTTGGGTGAGAACATGATCACGGAGAGTGGCAACCGAGTGGGGTCGGGTGGGGTGGCTGGATGGGTAGTTCGGGGTGCTCATCCAGGGTTCTAGTCAATTTGGGGGTGCGTTCGGCTGTTCAGTTTCGACCAGGGATGACCGCATGCAACACGGAGGCTGATAGCCATGGCGGAAGACCAGAAGCTGGTCGACTACCTCAAGTGGGTCACAGCCGACCTGCACCAGACGCGTCAGCGCCTGCTCCAGGTCGAGTCCGGCCAGCAGGAGCCGGTGGCGATCGTGGCCATGGCTTGCCGCTACCCGGGCGGGGTGACCACGCCCGAGCAGCTGTGGGACGCGGTGGCGTCCGGGAGCGACCTGATCTCCGGTCTGCCCGCCGACCGCGGCTGGCGCCAGGACACCGGCCGCACCGGCGGTTTCCTGGACAACGCGGGCGCGTTCGACGCCGCCTTCTTCGGCATCTCGCCGCGTGAGGCGCTGGCGATGGACCCGCAGCAGCGGCTGCTGCTGGAAACCGTGTGGGAGGCGGTGGAACGCGCCGGGATCGACCCGAAGTCGTTGTCCGGCAGCCCGACCGGTGTGTTCGTCGGCGCGACCATGGGCACGTACTTCAACCTGGCCGCTCAGTCCGAAGAGGACCTGCAGGGGCACATGCTGACCGGCTCGGTGTCCAGCGTGATGTCCGGCCGGATCTCCTACACGCTCGGCCTTGTCGGTCCCGCGCTCACCGTCGACACCGCGTGCTCGTCCTCCCTGGTCGCCCTGCACCTCGCCACCCAGGCGCTGCGCGCGGGGGAGTGCACGATGGCGCTCGCCGGCGGTGTCGCCCTGATGGCGACGCCCGACCTGTTCGACGAGTTCGAGCGCCAGGGCGGTCTCGCGCACGACGGTCGCTGCAAGTCGTTCTCCGACAGCGCGGACGGCACCGGCTGGTCCGAGGGTGTCGGCGTTCTGGTGCTGGAGAAGCTTTCCGACGCGCGCGCCAACGGTCACCAGGTGCTGGCGGTCATCCGGGGATCCGCGGTCAACCAGGACGGCGCCTCCAACGGCCTCACCGCGCCGAACGGCCCGTCCCAGCAGCGAGTCATCAAGGCGGCGCTGGCCGGCGCCGGCCTGTCCACTTCGGACGTCGACGCGGTCGAGGCGCACGGCACCGGCACGGTCCTCGGCGACCCGATCGAGGCCCAGGGCCTCATCGCGACCTACGGCCAGGACCGCGAGACCCCACTGCTGCTGGGCTCGATCAAGTCCAACATCGGCCACGCCCAGGCCGCCGCCGGTGTCGCCGGTGTGATCAAGATGGTCAGCGCGATGCAGCACGGCGTGCTGCCCAAGACCCTGCACGTCACTGAGCCTTCATCCAATGTGGACTGGGAAGCGGGCTCGGTGCACCTGGTGACCGAGAACACCCCATGGCCGGAGGCCGGCCGGGTGCGCCGGGCGGCCATCTCGTCCTTCGGTATCAGCGGCACCAACGCGCACACGATCATCGAGCAGGCGTCCGAGGAGACCGCCGAGGAGACTCCGGCCGAGAAGCCGCGGGTCGTCCCGCTCGTGGTGTCCGGCCGGTCCGAGGCGGCGCTGCGGGCTCAGGCGACCCAGCTGCTGGACTCGCTGAACGAGGACGCCGATCTCGCGGACGTCGCCTTCTCGCTGGCGACAACGCGATCCGCGTTCGAGTACCGGGCTTCTGTGGTCGCCGGTGACTGGCCGGCCGCGCTGGCCGGGCTGCGCTCGGTGGCCGAGGGGAATGACGCCGCGCTGGCCCAGACCGGCCCGGGGCTGGCGTTCATGTTCTCCGGTCAGGGATCGCAGCGGCTCGGCATGGGCCGGGAGCTGTACTCGCGCTTTTCTGTGTTCGCGACGGCTTTCGACGAGGCACTGGCCGGGCTTGACCCGGCGTTGCGGGATGTCGTGTGGGGCACCGACGAGGATGCCTTGAACCAGACCAGGTTCACGCAGCCCGCCTTGTTCGCCTTCGAGGTCGCTTCCTACCGGTTGCTGGAGTCGTGGGGTGTCAAGCCGGCTTTCGTTGCCGGGCACTCGATCGGTGAGGTCGCCGCGGCTCACGTGGCCGGAGTGCTCTCCCTTGCCGACGCTTGCACGTTGGTGTCGGCGCGGGCGCGACTGATGCAGGCGCTGCCCACAGGTGGCGCGATGGTCGCGATCCGGGCGACTGCGGAAGAGGTTCTTCCCCTGTTGACCGCGAACGTCGGCATCGCGGCGGTGAACGGGCCGCGGTCGGTGGTGGTCGCCGGGGATGAGGCCGAGGCGCTGGCCATCGGTGACCGGTTCGAGAAGTCCAAGCGCCTGCGGGTGTCGCACGCGTTTCACTCGCCGCTGATGGACCCGATGCTCGACGAGTTCCGGGCCGCGGTGTCCGGACTCTCGTTCAACCAGGCCGAGATCCCGTTCGTGTCCACCGTGACCGGCGGCCTGGCGGAGGCGTCGTCGCCGGAGTACTGGGTGCGCAACGTCCGCGAGACCGTGCGGTTCGCCGATGCGGTGGCAGCGTTGACCGACGCGGGTGTTCGCGTGCTCGTCGAGGTCGGGCCGGATGGTGTGCTGTCCGCGTTGGCGCAGGAGCGGCTCAACGGTGACGAGGTCCTGATCCCGTTGGTGCGCAGGGACCGCTCCGAGGAGACCGCGGTCGTCACCGCGCTGGGCAAGCTGCACGCACACGGTGTGACCGTCGACTGGGCGAAGTTCTTCACTGGTGCGCATCGCGTGGCCCTGCCGACGTATGCGTTCCAGAAGCAGTGGTACTGGCCGAAAGCATCGCTGCGCGCCAGAGATGTCACTGGGCTCGGGCTATCTCCGGCACGGCATCCGCTGCTGGGCGCGGCCGTCGAGCTGGCCGATTCCGACGGTGTGCTGTTCACCAGCCGGATCTCGCTGGAAACCCACCCGTGGCTGATGGATCACGCGTT
>CBIMJO010001463.1:0-3087 GCA_966244135.1 uncultured Actinocrispum sp.
GCGACGGCGACGGCCTGCTCGACCTCGACGAGACGGCCCGGTTCCTCGACGACCTTCTCGCCGGTGGCGTACTTCGTGCGGTGCTCCTTGTCCTCTCCGCCCTTGGCGCCGTGAGCCCCCATTCCGCCCATGCCGGGGGAACCGGCGGCGCCCTGACGGCCCGCGAGAGCCGGGTTCTGGCCCTGGCCCCGCATCGCGGTGGCCTCCTCGGCCGTCAGCCCGCCGACCGCGGCACCCGTCGGTGGTCCCGAGCGGACTCCGCCGGTCTCGCCGAACCCGGCCACACCATTACCGCCGCCGGGCATACCGCCGCGTGGCCCGAAGCCACCGCCACCACCGGGTACACCGCCGCCACCGCCAGGCCCGCCGGTGAACGGCGGAACTCCCGGCCGTGGGCCCTGTCCGGGTGCGTACGGCTCACCGGTGACCGGGTTGATGCCCGGGGGCATGCCGGGCGGCCGATAACCCTCCGGCACGTTGGGCGGCGGCCGGTAGGCGCCTGGGTTGTAGCCCTGCCCGGGCGGCTGCTGGCCTCCGCCACGCGGGGGGTACGGCGAACCCGGCGGCATCTGACCGCTGCTCGGGTTGTAGGGGGTGCCGTTGTGGATCGTGTCGCCCGGGTTGTAGCCACCCTGGGGGAACGGCGCACCGGTGTAGCTGGGACTGTTGGGAATCTGGGGCATCGGCGGCGGCGTGTATCCCTGCGCGCTCGTGCCCGTGTAGGTGCCGCCTGTGGGCACGTCGGGCACCGGGATGTTCGGCGGCACATACGTCTGCGCGCCGGTGTACGACCCGCCGGAGGAGCCGCTCGCACCTCCGTAGGCGCCACCGGGGTAACCGCCGGAGCTCGCGGCCACGGCCCCGTTGCCGAAGTCGGGCTGCGAACCAGCGTTGCGGGGCGACGCGGCCGCGAAAGGTTCCACGGGTGTGACCGGGACTTCCTGGCCCCGCGGCATCATCAGTCCCTGCATGGCGGTGCCGTCGGTCGCGGTGGCGTCCGGCGGGCGCACGAACCGCGGCGTGGTCTCGTCCACGCTCTTCGACTGCCGCTCCATCTCGGCCATCACCTGCACGGCCTGGTCGTGCGCGTTGCGCGCCTGTTCGCTGGCCACCTGGACGTCCTGCACGGCCCGCGTGAGCCCGGCGAGACCGCCGGACGCGAAACCCTGCCGCAGCATCTGGTCGTAGTTGAACTCGACCGGCTCGGGCATCGCCGCTTTGGCCCGTTCGGCCGCCAGTCCCTGCTCGGCGATGCGGGTACCCATGTACTGCGAGGTCTGTGCCGCGTCCCCACCCCATGTGGCGAGCTTCAACGTGGACTCCCGGGCCGACGCCGCGGCCACCCCCGACCAGCCCGACTCCGTGCCGCGGATCGCCTCGTCCATCGCCCGGGAGTTGTCGGCCATCATGTTGCCCAGGTCGGTCCACTCCTGGGCCAGCGCGTACGCCTGGGCCGGGTCGTTGTTGGTGTGGACGGACTCGTACAACTGCTTGTGCGGGACCGCGGCCCAGTTGCCCGAGTCGTTGAGCACCCGGTCCTCGCCGAGGGACACGTCCTGGTCGAGCTTGCCGGCCGCGTTGGCGATCTTGATCTCGTCGATCAGCCGGCCGATGTCGCCGCCCAGGCCGGTCCGGTCCGGGTCGGTCTGGGCGGACACGGGCGCGTCGAACGTGTCGTAGCGCTCGAAGTCCTCTTGGTCGAACCCACTGTGGTGGTGTTTCTCGGCCATCACTGGCTCCCCACATCGATGCGGCGGAGCGCGGCCACGTTGCTGTGCTCGGCGGTCTGGTAACGCCGGATCGCGTCGCGGACGGTGTCGTGTGCCTTGACGAGCATCGCGTGGTACTGGTCCAGCACCGACACGAACGACACGTCCTCACCGTCGGCGCGGCGCTCGAACTTGCCCGACATGGCCTCGCCGACCCAGTTCGTGCCCAGCGGCACCGGCCGGGACATGCCCCGCAGCCGGTTGAGCCAGTCGGCGGCGGCGTCCGCCTGCCCCCGCAACGTGGTCAGCAGCTTCTGACCGGCCTCAGGTTCGAGGGTGACCTGACCGGACTGGACCGCGGCGTTCAGCGCGCCGATGTCGGCCATCCGTTCGGCCAGGGTGGTGGCGGCGTGATCGGTGGGACCGGGCGGGATCACCGCGCCGGGGCCATGGTGGAGCAGGGGACCAGGGCCGAGGTCGATCTCACGTGTCGCCGGCGGTTCGGGCCCAGGGTTGTCGTCGACGTACATAGGTCCTTCGCAGGAGGCAGCAGGGACGGGGCGGTTGTGGTACCGCTCCCACAAGTCGCGCGCACGCTACCAAAGACGATCAAACGGTCATCCACGGACGTGCGAAACAAAAAATGGCGCAAGTTCGCCACTGTGTCATGTGGTCCTGCGTGACTACGGTTCAGGCACAGCCTCTTGCGGCCGGGGCCGGACCCGCATGCACGCTGCCGTCAGGTGATCGAGGCCGGCCAGGTGCTCACGGTTGCCCGGTCAGGCGCGCCGGCACGGCCGGATCTCCGGACATGACAGGGCAAGCGGTGAGATCACGCGAGTCGGCGCAGTGGGCTGCCGGCTTGGGCAGGAGGATGACAACTGGAGCAGGAGCGAGGCCAGATCGGCGAACACACTCGACCTGCCCGCAAGTAACGTCAACCGTCCTCAACGGACACACGTTGAGAGGCGCGAATTCCCCAGGCCGGTAGCTCAACGTCCTTTGTGGACTTACCTGGGGGTCAGGGCGCCGCAGGTTTGATCCTGTCGTACTGTTGGATGGTGTGGTACGGCATACCGTCGGTCAGCTGCGAAACGCCGTACCCGCAGTCCGCGTCGTTCCAGGCGATGCGCACCCATCGCAGCTGCCGTGGAAGCTGCCCATGAGCGGGTTGCCGGTCCTCCCCTCGGCTGTGTGACCCGACGCCCGCCACAGGTTCGACTCCTGGGCCGCCGGCCGGGTGGTGGTCAACGCGACAACTACAAGATCACCGACAGAGTCAAGTCAGCCGATCGTGATGTTCTGGGCGGTGGTGTTCCCAGCGTAGGCGTTGATGCCGAACCGGCCGATGGGGTAGGTGCTGTCGGTGGCGTCGATG
>CBIMJO010001464.1:0-3086 GCA_966244135.1 uncultured Actinocrispum sp.
TCAGTACCAGGGGAATCTCGTGTGCTCCGGGCCACTTCGCCGCGACACCGAAGGCGTCGTACTCCGGATGCAGCGGCACGGCACCCACGTTCATCTGGACGGCGGCCTGCTGCAGGCACTCCAGATCCTGCAACGTGATCGCCCCGCGTTTCGCCGCCGGCGCGGGCGTGGCGCGTACCTGCCAGGAGCTGCTGCCGGCCGCGAGGCCGAACTCCGTGATGCCACCGGGCACGACCCTGCGGACCATCACCGTGCGGTCGCGCTGGTCGAGCGGCTCGGAGCCGGTGACACCGACCGGCACAGTGGACCGTTCGTCCAGGGTGATGGTCGTCGGGCCCTGGACGGCCACCTCGGAGACGTTCAGCACGTTCCACCGCCGCGCGACCAGATCCGACTGCGATGTGGTGCCCAGCACCGAATACGTGCCGCGTGGCACCTGTGCCGTCGCGACGCCGTCGGCGCCGATGTTCAAGAACATGACTGTTTCCCGGTGGAACGGGTCGTTGGCGTTCGAGGCGCCGCCGGAATCGTCGATCAGCGCGGCGACCGAGGCCGCACGAGGCCGTCCGGCCGAGTCGAGGACATGGACCTCCACCGGGAACAGCTGGGGGGCGTTGTAGCGGCTCACGGCTGTGCGCCGGACGGTTGCCGCATTGCTGGCGATGACGGTACCGCCGTAGGAACCGGGCTCGCTGACCTGGATCGTCACCGCGACCGAGGCTGTTGCGTTGGCCGGAACCGTGATCACGTTCTGGCTGAACCGCACGGCGTCCGGCGGGACCGGTTTGCCGCTCCACGACTGCAGCGACGAGCTGAGGGTCAGTCTGATCGGCGCGTTGGTCTCGTTGGTGTACTCCAAGGTCTGCGCATCGGTCGTCACCGGGCTGAAGGTCGCGGTGGCGGGGGCGATCAGGGCCGGGTCAAGGGTGTGCGCGATGTCCAGCCGGCCGCACCCCTGGCCGGTCCATTCCTGGCCGATGTCCTTGGCACCGGCCGCCAGCGCGTTCTTCAGGCGCTCGGCGTTCCACTGTGGATACTTCTGGGCCAGGATCGCGGCGGCTCCGCTGACATGCGGAGTCGCCATCGAAGTGCCTGAGGCCGCGGTGTAGTCGTCATTCACCGGGGTGCCCATCGAGGTGCTGGCGGCGCGGGCCGCGACGATGTCCACTCCGGGTGCGACGATCTCCGGTTTCACCATCCCGTCACCGGCTCGCGGGCCGCGGCCGGAGAAGGTGGCCAGCCGGTCCTGGCGGTCCACCGCGCCCACGGTGAGCGCCGACGCCGCCACGCCAGGGGTGTCCAGGGAGACCGGGCCAGGTCCTGAGTTGCCCGCCGCGATGACGAACAGCGCGCCTGTCCGCGCGGTGAGCGTGTTGACGAGGTCCTGCATCTCGTCCGGGCCTTCGGCCGGCGCGGGGGCGCCCAGGCTGAGGTTGACGACCTTCGCGCCGTGGTCCACCGCCCATTCCATGCCGGCCATCACCTGCGAGCTCGGCGCCTCGCCCGAACTGCCGAACACCTTGGCCACCAGCAGCTTCGCCCCTGGCGCCACACCGCGGTAGCGGCCGCCGGACGCCTTCCCGGTGCCGGCGATGATCGAGGCGACGTGCGTGCCGTGCCCGTGCTCGTCGGTGGTGTCCGGGTCTTCGGTGAAGTTGGCCGAATCGACGATCTTGCCCTGCAGGTCCGGGTGGTTCGCGTCGATCCCGGTGTCCACGACGGCGACGGTCGTCCCGGTCCCGTCGAGACCCGCTTGCCACGCGATCGGCGCCCCGACTTGTGCGGTGCTGCGGTCGAGACTGACCCGCACAGTGCGGTCCAGGCTCACCCTGGCGAACCTGTCGGGACGCGCTTCGACCGATCGCCAGAGCTCGGCGGTCTTCGACTTCGCCACCCGCAGGCCGGCGCCGTTCAGACTCCCGACGGTGGCGCGCTGTTGGGCGGCGGGCAACGCCTGCGCGGTGGACAAGCCGTTGCGGTAGCGCACGAAGACCGGCAGTTCGGGCACGCTCTCGTCGGAGTAGCCGTTGGCCAGCTCGGTCACGTTGAACAGGGAACGGTCCACGACTCCCGATGTGACAAGGGGAACGGCGTCCGACGGGTAGACGTACGTTCCGGCCGGTGTGGTCATCGTCTGGAACGACACCGCCGGGCGGTCCGGGGCGGTGGCCGCGTCGATGCGGGCGATCCGCGTGCCGTCATGGGCCTCGGTGTAGTCGACCTCATCGCCGGTCAGCAGGGTGACGTGGTGATGACTGCCGGATCCCGCGGTGGAACCGGCGTGATCGGCTGGCGCGGGGGTACTGGCGAAGGCAGGAGGCATGGCGGCGAGTTGTGTGACCGTGACGGCGATGCCGGCCAGGAGACACCATCGACGCTTCCGCCCGGAGAAGGAACGATTCATCGTGTCCTCGCTCTGCGGCCGAAGTGGCAGGGTGCCAACGAGGATCCGTGATCATCTTCCGCTGTGGAACGCCTTCGCCGGGCGGGGAGTCGCAACTGGCGACTTTCCGCCGTGCGGTGCGCACGCCGACAGGGCTCGGGTCACCTGCGGTAACCCGAGCCCTGCGCACGCCGCACTGTTGCCGTTCGGCCGACCAGGTCAAGCTGTTCGGCCGGTCGGCACTAGTTCAGCGCGCCCGGCGTGCGCCTGTGGAGCGCGAAGTCGACCCGGTTGTTGTCGGTGTCGGTGCTGAGGATGTCGCGTGCGCTGCTGGGCTCGAGGGAGTCCATGGCGGAGGTCTGCGCCGCGGCGGGCGAGCCCTCGCGGGGCGTGGAGGCCTGGGTGGAGAAGCTGACGCCGTCGACCTTCACGTTGAACCGGTTGAAGATCGCCACGCCACCGCTCTGCGCCAGACCCTCCGAAGTGGACGGTGTGTACAGCAGGACGTTGGTCGCGTCCTCGATCGTCGCGGTCAGGTTGGTGCCCTGCAGCACCAGGAACTGGCCGAGGTTCCCGCGCGGCTGCAGCACGGTGCCCTCCGGCACGATGACGGTGTCGACCAGCATGTTGCTCGGGCTGTAGGTCCGGATCTGCCAGCCGCTGATGTCCTGCGGCACGTTGGAGATGTTGCGGATCTCCACGA
>CBIMJO010001465.1:0-3085 GCA_966244135.1 uncultured Actinocrispum sp.
TCACCCACCCGTCGAAATTTGCCGGAAAAATCACCCCGCAGGGCATCTCCGCTGCGATCACCTGCGCCCTCGCGGCCCCCTGACCAGCCAAAACCTTGCGCCCATCAAGATCAAACCGGATCAGGCACCCCCGGAAAACCAAAGTAGTCGCGGGGGCTGACGGGGGCGGGCGGGATGGGGGTCGGGGTGTGGATAACTGGTGGGGGTGTGGATAAGTCGGGGTGGAGGGCGTCTGGGGTTAGTCGATACGCCTGTTCTTGCGTGGGTGCCGCAGTATCCGCCGAAGCTCCGCTGCCGCGGATACTGCCTGGTCGGGGCGATGGTCGGCGCGGACGGCGATGGGGTTTGGTTGGCGTGTGGTGGGGCCTCGATCGGGTGGAGCCAGGTGGCGACAGGCACTGCTGGGTTAGGTGTGGATCGGAGCGTCTGGCCGGTGTGCTCGGGGGCTTGGCGCGGCCCGGGGTGAGGTGCTGATGGTTGCTTTGGGTGTTGGCACCGCCTGGGACGAGGCGCGGATGGTTGCCCGTTGTGGAACTTGGTATGGCTTGGGTGGGCGCGGATGGTTGCGCGTGGTGGAGGTTGGCGAGGGGTAAGGCGCGAGTGGGTGCACGTGGTGGGAGGTTGGTGTGGGCTGAGATGTGCATGGTCGGAGGTGGTGTCGCATTGGGCAGGTGCGTGCGGGTGGGCGGATGGCTGCTCGGCGTGCTGAGGGAAGGGTGGGCTGCTCGGCGGGCGAGAGAAGGGCGACTGAGCCGCGCCGACGCTCCGCAAGCGCGCGATTGAGCTGCTGGACCTGGTGAAGATCCCGAACGCCGAGGCCCGGTGAAGAGCGATCCGCACGAGTTCTCCGGCGGGATGCGTGGCGGGTCGGGGAAGGGCGGCCGCGCTTTCTGCAGGGCAGGTCACGGGCTGCGCTGAGCAGTTGGGCCTCTGACCAGGGGCTCTGTGAATTCTGCGGGCTCGATGCGCGAAGACCGAGCGCGACGGCTGCTGGACAGGTGCGCCGGGGGCTGCAGGCTCGAGGCGTGCGACCGGGCTCAAGGATGCGCTGGTGCAGGGCATGAGGTGCGACGGAGGCGGATCACCTGTGAGCTGCGCGGGTTCATAGCAGCGATGCGCTGCGAAGTCGGTGCACGCGATGGTGGTGGGGTGGGTGCGGATAGGCGAAAGCGAGGCTGCCCTGGTGGGCGGCCCCGCTTTCGGTTCTGGCTTTTGTGCTGGGGTCAGCGGGCTCGGCGGGCGAGGCGTTCCGGGTCGAGGATCAGGACGCTCTTGCCTTCCAGGCGCAGCCAGCCGCGGTGGGCGAAGTCGGCCAGCGCCTTGTTCACCGTCTCCCGGGAGGCACCCACGAACTGGGCGATCTCCTCCTGGGTCAGGTCGTGGGTCACCCGCAGCAGGCCGGCTTCCTGGCTGCCGAACCGCTGGGCCAGCTGCAGCAGTGCCTTGGCCACGCGGCCCGGCACGTCGGTGAAGATCAGGTCGGCCAGCATGCCGTTCGTCCGGCGCAGCCTGCGGGCCACGACCCGCAGCAACTGCTCGGCTATCTCCGGACGGGTCGCGATCCACTGCCGCAGCTCCGGCCTGCCCATGGTCACCGCGCGGACCTCGGTCACCGTGGTGGCCGTGGATGTGCGCGGGCCGGGGTCGAAGATCGACAGCTCGCCGAACATGTCCGAGGGGCCGAAGATGCCCAGCAGGTTCTCGCGCCCGTCTGGCGACTTCCTGCCAAGCTTCACCTTGCCCGACAAAATGATGTACAGCCGGTCGCCTGGCTCGCCCTCAGCGAAGATCACATGCCCGCGGGGGAACTCCACGGACTCGAGCGTCTGACTGAGCGCCTCGGCTGCCGCAGGCTCGACCCCCTGGAAGATGCCAGCCCTGGCCAGGGTCTCGTCCACGCTCGTCCCTCCTGTCGAGACACGGCGACCAGCGCCGTCGCCGTTATAACTACCTGCAGTGTAGGACGTTCACCCGATCTCACTCGCCGGGCACGCCGCACGCTACTAGTAGGTAGTCGACCTCGCTAGCGGCGGACGCGCTGGGCGCGCAGCCGCGCGGCCCGTCCGCCGCGCCGGCGCAGGCGGAACAGCTCCAGCGCGCGGCCGATGCCGTGGCCGTAGAGGGCCCGCACCTCGTCGGGCCGGGCGGCCTCGAGGAACTCGGTCACCTCTTCCTCCTGGATCGCCACGTTCCGCAGGCGGGTCTCGATGCGCTCCATGAACAACGCGAACAGCATGATGATGAGCGGGACGATGAACACGAACCAGACAGTGGTCGTCATGACTTTGATCCTCGCTTGCCAGTGGGGACTCGGCATGTTGATAGATGTCTGGGGCACCCATGAGGTTGTTCGGCGGCCCGTAGGCTAGTCCTGTGCCTTCCGCGACCACACCGCCCCCCAAGCCGGCCACGGGTCTGGTCCGCCGGGCCCGGCGGATGATCCGGGCGCTCAGCGAGGCCTACCCGGACGCGAAGGCCGAGCTGGACTTCACCGACCCGCTGGAGCTCCTGGTCGCGGTCGTGCTGTCCGCGCAGACCACGGACGTGCGGGTCAACCAGACCACGCCGGCGCTGTTCGCCAAGTACAAGACCGCGGCCGACTACGCCGGGGCGGACCGCCTCGAGATGGAGGAGTACCTCCGGCCGCTGGGGTTCTACCGCGCCAAGACGACCTCGCTGATGGGCCTGGGCGCCGCGCTGGTGGAACGGTTCAACGGCGAGGTCCCCGGGACCATGGCCGAGCTGGTCACGCTCCCGGGCGTGGGCCGCAAGACGGCGAACGTGGTGCTCGGGAACGCCTTCGACGTGCCCGGCCTGACTGTTGACACGCACTTCGGCCGCCTCGTGCGGCGCTGGGGCTGGACCGAGGAGGAGGACCCGGTCAAGGTCGAGTACGCGGTCGGTGCGCTGCTGCCGCCCAAGGACTGGACGATGGCCTCGCACTACATCATCTTCCACGGCCGCCGGGTCTGCCATGCGCGCAAACCGGCCTGCGGGGCGTGCCTGCTGGCCAAGGACTGCCCGTCGTACGGGACCGGCCCGATCGAGCCCGAGGTCGCCGCGAAGCTGGTGAAGGGCGTGGAGG
>CBIMJO010001466.1:0-3084 GCA_966244135.1 uncultured Actinocrispum sp.
TGAGCCTGACGCTGGCCGCGACCGACACGGACACCGTCCTGCACGCGTTGCGGGACATCACCCGCGCGACCCGCGGCGGTATGCAGATCAAGTGGAAGCTCAACGGGTTCAGCTCGCCGTCGCGTCCGAACGGGACGCCCCGCAACCTGATGGGCTTCAAGGACGGCATCGCCAACCCGGAGGGCGCGGACATCGACCGTCTGGTGTGGACGGCCGACGGCGGCAGCTTCCAGGTGGTCCGGCTGATCCGGATGCTCGTCGAGTTCTGGGACCGGGTCTCGCTGGCCGAGCAGGAGAACATGTTCGGCCGCCGCCGGGACACCGGGGCGCCGCTGGACGGCACCGACGAGAAGGACGTTCCCCGCTACGCCGAGGACCCGGTGGGCTCGGCGATCCCGTTGACCAGCCACATCCGCAAGGCCAACCCGCGCACCCCGGAGACGGGCGACAGCCGGATCCTGCGGCGCGCGGTGAACTACGACCGCGGCGTGGACGTCAACGGCAACCTGGACATGGGCCTGATCTTCCTCTGCTACCAGCAGGATCTGGCACGGCAGTTCGAAGCGGTCCAGAAGCGGCTCGAAGACGAGCCACTGGTCGACTACATCTCCCCGTTCGGCGGCGGCTACTTCTACGCGCTGCCAGGCGTTCCCGGTCCAGATGACCACTCCGGCCGGGCACTGCTCGGCTAAGCCCCCACCACCGAGAGGAAAACCCAGTGAACACAAGACGCCGCAGAGCGATGTACGGGGTGGGCGCGATCGCGTCCGCCGCCGTGCTGGCGGTGGTCACTGGCTCCGCCGCGACCATGGCGGAAGCTCAACCGTTGCACCAGCGGCCCGCGGAGTGGCTGCCCACGATCACGCCGATCAAGCACGTCGTCGTGATCTTCGGTGAGAACATCTCGTTCGACCACTACTTCGGCACCTACCCGGACGCGGCCAACACCGACGGCACGCCGTTCCAGGCCAAGCACAACACGCCGAAGGTCAACGGGCTCAGCCACGACCTGCTGACGCACAACCCGAACGCCTACAACCCCAAGCGCCTCACCCACGAGCAGGCGATGACCTGCGACCAGAACCACGGGTACGGCGCCGAGCAGGCGGCGTTCAACGGCGGCAAGATGGACAAGTTCGTCGAGAAGACCGAGACCGACAAGTGCACCGGGCAGCCGATCCTGTTCGGCGAGCCGGGCCTGGTCATGGACTACTACGACGGCAACACCGTCACGGCGATGTGGAACTACGCGCAGCACTACGCGTTGAACGACAACTCGTTCAACACCGTGTTCGGCCCGTCCACCCCGGGCGCGCTCAACCTCATCTCCGGCCAGACGCACGGCGGCCAGGCGCTCACCTCGGTCACGCACGAGCCGACGACCGACTCGTACGCCGTCGTCTCCCCTGATGCCAAGGGAATCGGCACGGTCATCAACGACCCGGACCCGGCCTGGGACGACTGCTCGGACAAGAACCACACGAGCAAGGACAACCTGGCCACCATGCACGGCCGCAACATCGGTGACCTGCTCAACCAGCGGCACGTGACCTGGGGCTGGTTCCAGGGCGGCTTCAGGCCGACCGGCACCGCCAACGGGTTCGCGGTGTGCGGGCAGACCCACAACAACGTCGGCGGGTTCCCGGCGGTCGACTACAGCCCGCACCACGAGCCGTTCCAGTACTACCAGTCCACGGCCAACCCGAAGCACCTGCCGCCGTCCTCTGTGGACGCCATCGGCCAGACCGACCAGGCCAACCACCAGTACGACATCACCGACTTCGACGCCTCGCTGAAGGCGGGCTCGATGCCCGCGGTGAGCTTCCTCAAGGCGCCGGAGTACCAGGACGGCCACGCCGGCTACTCGGACCCGGTGGACGAGCAGGAGTTCGTGGTCAACGAGATCAACAAGATCCAGCACTCCAAGGACTGGAAGTCCACCGCGATCGTACTGGCCTACGACGACTCGGACGGCTGGTACGACCACGTGGCCGGCCAGGTCATCAACGGCAGCCACGACGCCGGCCAGGACCAGGCGATCTGCACGGCCAAGCCCACTCACCTGGCCGGGTACGCGGACCGTTGCGGCTACGGCCCGCGCTTGCCGTTGCTGGTGATCTCTCCTTACAGCAAGACGAACTTCGTCGACCACACCCAGACCGACCAGACCTCGGTGCTGAAGTTCATCGAGGACAACTGGCTCACCGGCCGGATCGGCGACAACTCGTTCGACACCCGGGCGAACGGGATGTGGAACATGTTCAACTTCTGGTTCCCGTGGAACCGGGCCGACGCCCTGCCGCTGGACCCGAAGACCGGTGCTGTCAAGCACTAACCCAGGCGCGCGTGCGCGATCATGGACAGGGCGGATGCGGTCAACGCGTCCGCCCTGTTCGTCAAGCAGGGCAAGTCATGCTGGCCGACTGTTTCGATGAGCGAGAAGCCTTGCAGTGCCAGCTCGTTGGGGCGAAGGAAACTCAGCCAGGGTTCGCTGTTCTCGGCGGAGTGTGGGGCGATGGCGTCGTGGTAGGCCTGACCGGCGGGGTCGCGGAGGTCTTCGGGGAGCAGGTAGTCGAAGACGATCTCAGTGCCGGGGGCGAGAGTGCTGAGGTCAGCGAGGGTTTGGGCGATGGCCTGCGGTGACAGGTACATCGTGACGCCGAGCCAGCTGACGAACGCAGGCCGGGATGTGTCGAGTCCACTGTGGACGAGTTGCTTGACCAGGCTGTCGTGTTCGAAGTCGACCGGGACGTAGGTGGCGGACGCCGGGATGCCGGCTGTGGCCAGGAGTTCCAGCTTACGGGCCTGGGTGGCGGGGTGGTCGACCTCGAAGGTGCGGATTCCGGTTGTGCGGTAGGCGAAAGTGTCCAGGCCCGCGCCAAGGATCACATACTGGTCCAGGCCACTGGCGGCAAGCCGGGTCTCGGTGTAGTGGCTGCGGGTGGTCACGGTCGCGCGAGCACCCGCGAGGATGGGGTGCGAGCCGTGGAGACGATGGTACTGAACGAGTTCCTCGGCCTGGTCGCCCAAGACCTGGTGCGCCAAGGTGTCGGCGAAGATGAACGGCTCGGTGTCGACGATCAG
>CBIMJO010001467.1:0-3083 GCA_966244135.1 uncultured Actinocrispum sp.
TGGTCGCCGCGGCGGCCGTCGGTGGCGCGGTCCTGGTTGGACTGGACCAGGGCAACGATGTGGACACCGTGCGCCTGCTGTCCGGTTCGGCATGGTTCGCGTCGGCCAAGGTCGGGCAGATCACCTTGCTGGACGGGGCATCGGCGGAGGTATCCGCGCAAGTCAGGGTGGCTGAGCCCGGTGACGCGCTGAGCGTGGTCCAACAGGGATCAACCGCGTACACAGTTGACCAGACCAATGGGACTGTTCGCCGGGTCGACGGCGTGAACTTCGTCCCGACACCGCCGTCCGCCCCGATCGCCGACGTCCGCGGCAGTGCGTTGAGCCTGGTCGCGGGTCCTAGCACGGTCTATGCGCTGGACACGACCCGTGGGTTGCTGGCCGCAGCGGACCCGAAGACCCTGGACCGGCGCGGTGGCATGCTCTCGGTGGCGAGCAGGCTCGCTGCCGGAACGGTCACTGTGGACGACACCGGCACACTGTGGGCGGTCGATGTGGCCACCGGTGATGTCGACCGGGTCATCCGCCAGGACAAGACAATCCGTACCGGCGTGGTGAAGCCGGGCAACAGTGTCATCACCATCGCCGACGGCCACCCGGTCATCGTGGATCCCACCGACCGCAAGGCGGTGAGCATCGACCGGGACACCGGTCGCGTCACCGGCACGTTCCCGTTGGACCTGCGCCCGGACGACAAGTTCCAGGTCAGCGGCTCCCCGCACACCGAACGGATCTACGTGGTGGCCGCCCGTGGCGTGCTGGACGTCTGCGACCTGGCCAAGGCCCGGTGCGACAACGCGATCCCGCTGACGGCGGGCAGTGACTTCGGCCCGGCGGTGGAAGCCGGTGACCGGGTGTTCGTCCCCGACTACACCACCGGACAGGTGTGGGTGATCAACCTGCGGGACTCGCGGGTGATCGCCAAGCCCACCGTGCTGAAGCCGAACGTGAAGTTCCAGCTGATGACCCGCGACGGCGTCGTGTTCTACAACGACACCAACTCCGAGGACGCCGGTGTGGTCCAGTTGGACGGCCGCCTCACGCAGATCAAGAAGTACGACCGCGACAACCCCGGCAAAGGCGTGGTCGACCCGAACCACGGCGACCAGTCCCAGCCGACCGGCTCGCAGCCGAACTCGCCGACGCCCAACGGGCCGACGAACGACCCCAAGGCATCCGGCGTCATCCCGACGGACAGCAACAACCCGCGGCGCCCGAACGACCCGCAGGTCCCCAATGACCCGCAAGTCCCGGACGACCCGCAGAATCCCAGCGTCCCAACGGAACCCAGCACCCCGGCCGCCCCGCTCAAACTCCAGATCGTCGTGGACAAGGCGACCCCCACGGTCGACGAACCCATCACCCTGACGGTCACCGAGGCATCCGGGGTGGCTCCCCGGAGTGCACACTGGACATACGGCGACGGTGATGTGAACGACGGCGTGACCACGAACCACAAGTGGGCCCAGGCCCGGCCGACGCCGTACATCGTCGCGGCCGAGGTGACCATGCCCGACGGCCGCAAGGGCACGACCTCGGTCAACATCACGGTGAGCGAGATCCCGAGGTTCCGGCTGACCGTGAACCCCTCGGCGGGCGGAACAGTGTCCGGTGGCGGAATCCAGTGCCCTGGCACGTGTTTCGTCGACCTGGCGAAGGACGTCCAGATCACCTTGACCGCGTCCCCGGACGCCGGCCACCTCGCCGGGACCTGGGACGGTGGCTGCCATGGCGCGAGCACCGTGTGCGATGTGCGGATGGGCACCGCGCCGATCAGTGTCTCTTACACGTTCAGTCCCAAGCCTGAACCGCCGGTCCGGCTGTCGGTCGCGTCACCGGCGAACGGGTCGATCTCCGGCGGCGGCATCCAGTGTCCTGGCAAGTGTTCCGTGGACGTGCCCAAGGGCACCCGGATCACCCTCACCGCCACTCCCGCGGCAGGCTTTGTGTTCGGCACCTGGACCGGTGACTGCACTGGTACCGCGTGTGCGGTCACAATGGACGGTCCGCACACCGTGTCGGCGACGTTCACCCCGGCGCCATTCAAGGTGGACGTCGTGAACCAATATGACCGTGTGGCGTCGCACCACGCGTGGGTGGACGTCAGCGACGGCCACAACTGCACATCGGCATGCCACTACACCATTCCGCGAAACAGCGGCCGGGCAACACTCACCTTCACCGCGGGAGTGGGCATCGCCTCCTTCAAGGGCTGGATCGGCGAGTGCGCGTTCGCGGGCATGAGCAAGACCTGCACGATCACCCTCGACCACGACATCTCGGTGGGCGCGAAGTTCGCCCCGCTAGGAGGTTGAGGCGGCGAGCAGGCCGTCGACGACGACGTCGACCGCGAACCGGAACCGCGCCTCGCCATCGCCCGCGACGAGCTGAGCGGCGTATCTGGTGATCAGGGGGAACCGGTCGGCCGGCAGGCCGGTGAAGGTCTTGTGCAGCTCGCTGCCCACCTCATAGTGGTCGGCGCGCCGTACGTCGTCTTCGACGGCAGCGTGGGTCACCAATGCTGCCAAGACGTCGGCGGCCCAGGCGGCGCGTTGGGGATCGATCCCGCCCGCGAGCAGAATGCCCAGCAGGTTCTCCAGGAGGAGCAGCGCCGCTTCGGTCCTGGGGGGAGTGGCTGTCGCCGTCGCGGCGATTCCGGGATGAGCGACGAACGCCTGGTGCATGCGTGCTAGCAGCGAGTGCAGCTGGGCACGCCAGCGCGCGGGGGCCACGGTTTCCAGCTCGACGGTAGCGATCACGCGATCCTGCATCGCCCGGAGCAGCCCCTCGCGGCCGTCGACGTAGACGTAGAGCGAGCCGGGGCCGGTGTCCAGGGCGGTGGCGACCCGCCGCATCGTGACGGCGTCCAGACCGTCGGTCTTCAGGATCGCCAGAGCCGCGTCGATCACCGCGGCCTCACTGAGCGGCGCCTTGGCCGGGCGGTCGCGAGTCGAGCGCTGGCGGTTCGGGGCGTTCATAGTGGCGGACCTTCCTCACGGGCTTGACCGCAACCGTACCGCGAACGAACGGCGTTTGTCACGACCGTTGTTCGTAGCGTACGGTGTTCGTGACGAACGATGTAC
>CBIMJO010001468.1:0-3083 GCA_966244135.1 uncultured Actinocrispum sp.
GGGGAGGTGGGCTCGGAGTTGGGCGGCGGTGGTGGCGCCGCGGGTGGGAGGTTCCCAGGTCCAGGTTTGGGTGTCGATGAAGCCTGCGTGGGTGACGGCGGCTTTCAGGGCGGGCAGGCCGCCGGGGAGCCATTTGTCGTGCACGGAGAGGAGGATCCGGCCACCGGGGCGCAGGACTCGGCGCAGTTCGGTGAAGCCCGCGTGCCAGTCCGGCCAGAGCATGACGTTGTTGACCGACAGGACGACGTCCGTGGAGTTGTCCGGTTGGGTGGTGTTCGCGGCGTCGCCGTGGACGAGGTCGACCTTGCCGTCGGCGATCAGGTCGGCGCAGCGTTTCCGGCAGGCCGCCAGCATGGTCTCCGACGGGTCGACTGCCACCGTGTGGCGAGCGCGGGCGGCGGCCGCCTGAACGCCGACGCCGGGGCCGGGCCCGATGATGAGCACCGACTCGTGCGGTGTGAGCGCGGCGAAGTCCACTAGTCGTTGCTCGGTGGCCGCGTTGCCCCGCGCCATCAACCGCCCGCCGAGCCGGCCGAGCGGACCGCGGGGGTGTCCGAACCCCATATCCAGGAGACGATCACTGAGACCCGTCATATCACCAGCTCATCACGCCTCTGCGTACCCGGCATCGGTGATGACCCGGAAATCCCGGCTCGTGGTGACCCCTACGGCCCTCGACAGGTGGTGTATGGATTTCTTATGAGCTTCAGGGGGAGCGGCATATGACCAGCGCGCTGATCATCGGTGGTGGCATCGCGGGCGCCGCGACGGCGATGGCCCTGCACAAAGCCGGTATCCAGCCCACGATCTACGAGGCCTACCCGACCGGCGCGGACGACGTCGGCGCCTTCCTCACGATCATGAACAACGGCGTCGACGCGCTGCGGGCCATCGACGCCGACCAGACCATCATCGACAACTCGTTCCCGGCCACCGCGATCGAGGTCTACACCGGCGCGGGCAAGAAGATCGGCGACCGGCCGATGGGCAACGGCCCCCGCACCCTCACCCGCGCCACGCTCTACCGGGTCCTGCACGACGAGGCGGCCCGGCGGGGCATACCCATCGAACACGGCAAACGCCTCATTTCGGTCACCTCCAATGGTCGGGTCACCGCGACCTTCGAGGACGGCACGTCAGCGTCCGCGGACCTGCTGGTCGGCGCCGACGGGATTCACTCCACCACCCGGTCGCTGATCGACCCGGACGCGCCCGGCCCCCGCTACGGCGGCCTGAACATCGCGTACGGCTACACGCGCGACGCCACCGCCACCTCACCCGAGGCATACCGGATGATCTTCGGCAAGAACGCGTTCTTCGGCTACACCACCGCGCCCGACGGCGAGACCTGGTGGTTCGCCCGCGTCCCCGGCCCCGAACTCACCGAGCCGCCGTCCAGCGAGGACTGGCGCAACCAGCTCGTCACCCTGTTCGAGCCGGACGACACACCCGCCGCCGGAATCGTCGCCGCGACCAAAGCGCCGTTCGTGAGCAACGCCTACGACGTGCCCACCACCCCCAACTGGCACCGCACACCCATGGTCCTCGTCGGCGACGCCGCGCACGCCGCCTCACCCGCCGCTGGCCAGGGCGCCTCCATGGCTCTGGAGGACAGCGTCATCCTGGCTCAGTGCGTCCGTGACCTGCCCGACCTCGATCTGGCGTTCGCGACCTACGTGCGGATCCGGCGTTCCCGCGTCGAACGCCTCGTGGCCGCCAGCGCCGAACAAGGCAGCAACGCCACCCCAGGCCCGGTCAAGCGCTTCATCCGGGACACGATCGTCACCAAGATCCGTAAACCCACACCCGAATCCCGCGCCTGGCTGTACGACCACCACATCGAGTGGTCGGCACGGATCACCCCACCCTCGTAGTCTGGCCGCTGTGGACAGTGACGCGAAGCCCTACCTCCTGAGCAACAGCCAACCCCAAGCAGCGCGGCGTTTCGAGGCTTTGTCGGAATTGTTCGATCCCTGGACCTGCCACCACATCGAAGCACTGGGCATCGACCCCACCTGGCACTGCTGGGAAATCGGCGCCGGCAGCCCCACAATCCCGAAATGGCTGGCCGAACGAACCACCTACACCCTCGCAACAGACATCGACACGTCCTTGCTGGACGGGCATTTCGAGGTAGTGCAGGGCACATATGATGGCCGCTCGTCGCGCGAGCCGGGGCTGTGGGACAGCGGGGTTGATGCGCCGCCGGACATGGGGCCGCGTGAGGTTGGTGGAGAGGTGGCGCCGACCGAAGTGGAGCGGCGGGAAGGTGCGGCTGGAAACTTCGGCGTGGGGCGCCAGAGTGTTGGTGGGGAACTCGTGCCGGGCGAGGTTGGGCGGCGGGAACACGCGGCTGAACAGTTCGGGGTGGGGCGGCAGGGGACTGGTGGCGAGGTGGCGCGGCCCGACGTGGAGCGGCGGGAGGGTGCGGTGGAGGCTTTTGGGGTGACGCGGCGTGGGGGCGGCGAGGTGGCGCGGGCGGACATGGGGCGGCGTGGGGGCAGTGGGGTTGTTGAGGTGCGGCGGCATGATGTTGGGGTTGATGGGTCGCCGGGGGAGTTTGATTTTGTGCATGCGCGGTTGGTGCTTGTGCATGTGCCGGGGCGGGTGGAGGCGTTGGCGACCATGGTCCGGTCGTTGCGTCCGGGTGGGTGGTTGTTGGTGGAGGAGGCGGATCCGTCGTTGCAGCCCAGGGTGTGTGTTGATGAGTTCGGGCCGGAGCAGCGGCTGGCCAACAAGCTCAAGGATGGGTTCCGGGCTTTGATGGCCGGGCGGGGTGTGGATCTCGCGTATGGGCGGACGTTACCGAGGTTGTTGCGTTCCGCGGGGCTGACGGAGGTGGGCGCGGATGCGTACTTCCCGGTGACCAGTCCCGCGTGCGACATCCTGGAGGAGGCCACCGTGCTGCAGATCAGGCACCGTCTCGTCGCCGCGGGCCTGGCCACCGACCCGGAGATCGACCAGCACCTCGACAACGTCCGCGCCGGCCGCCTCGACCTCACCATCTCCCCGCTGATCTCCGCCTGGGGCCGCAAGCCCCGGTGACCGCATGCTGCCAAGAACCACCCCGCCCAGCCATGCCC
>CBIMJO010001469.1:0-3075 GCA_966244135.1 uncultured Actinocrispum sp.
CGGCGCCGAGCTGAACTACCAGGTTCAGGTCGTCAGCCCGGAGGACGAGGACCGCGAGCTGCTCGAGTCGTTCGACCTGACCTTCGGTTCGGACGAGGGCGAGGACGAGCACCTGGTCGCGCGACCGCCGGTGGTGACCGTGATGGGTCACGTCGACCACGGTAAGACGCGGCTGCTCGACGCCATCCGCAACACCAGCGTCGTGAAGGAAGAAGCGGGCGGCATCACCCAGCACATCGGTGCCTACCAGGTGCACGTCCAGCACGAGGGCGAGGACCGGCCGATCACCTTCATCGACACCCCGGGTCACGAGGCGTTCACCGCCATGCGTGCCCGTGGTGCGAACTCCACCGACATCGCGGTGATCGTGGTGGCGGCGGACGACGGTGTGATGCCCCAGACGGTGGAGGCGATCAACCACGCCCAGGCGGCGAACCTGCCGATCGTGGTCGCGGTGAACAAGATCGACAAGGAGGGGGCGAACCCCTCCAAGATCCGTCAGCAGCTCACCGAGTACGGCCTGGTCGCCGAGGAGTACGGCGGCGACACCATGTTCGTGGACATCTCGGCCAAGCAGAACATCAACATCGATGGGCTGCTCGAGGCGATCGTGCTGACCGCGGACGCGGCGCTCGACCTGCGGGCCAACCCGAAGATGGAGGCCCAGGGCGTCGCGATCGAGGCGCACCTCGACCGTGGCCGCGGCCCGGTCGCGACGGTGCTGGTGCAGCGCGGTTCGCTGCGCGTCGGTGACTCGATCGTCGCCGGTGACGCGTACGGCCGGGTGCGCCGCATGGTGGACGAGTACAACGAGGACATCACGGTGGCGACGCCGTCGCGTCCGGTGCAGGTCATCGGCTTCACGTCGGTGCCCGGCGCGGGTGACACGTTCCTGGTCGTGGACGAGGACCGGGTGGCCCGGCAGATCGCCGAGCGCCGCCAGGCCCGGACCCGCAACGCGCAGAACGCCGCGAAGTTCAAGCGGTTCTCCCTGGAGGACCTGGACTCCGCGCTGAAGGAGACCGGCGAGCTCACCCTGATCATCAAGGGCGACAACTCGGGTACCGTCGAGGCACTCGAGGACGCGCTGATGAAGATCGAGGTCGGCGACGAGGTCCAGGTGCGCGTGATCGACCGCGGTGTCGGTGGCATCACCAAGGCGAACGTCGACCTCGCGATCGCGTCCGGCGCGATCATCCTCGGCTTCAACGTGCGGGCCGAGGCGAAGGTGGCCGAGCAGGCCACCCGCGAGGGTATCGACATCCGCTACTACTCGGTGATCTACCAGGCGATCGACGAGATCGAGCAGGCCCTCAAGGGCATGCTCAAGCCGGAGTACGAAGAGGTCGAGCTGGGCCGCGCGGAGGTCCGCGAGGTCTTCAAGTCCTCCAAGTTCGGCACGATCGCGGGCTGCCTGGTGATGTCCGGCGAGATCCGGCGCAACGCCAAGGCGCGGTTGCTGCGCGACAGCAAGGTGGTCGCGGAGAACCTGCCGATCTCGTCGCTGCGGCGGTTCAAGGACGACGCCACCGAGGTCCGCGAGGGCTACGAGTGCGGTCTGACCTTGGGGTCGTACAACGACATCAGGGTCGACGACGTGGTCGAGACCTACGAGATGCGCGAGATGCCGCGCGGCTGACCGAAGTCCGGCCGGCCGGGGAGTCCACATCGTACTCCCCGGCCCTGGCACCCATGGTGATGCCCGTTGTATGTCGGAGCCCTAGAACTGGACGTGTTGCTGGGCGACGTCCATTCGCTCAAACAGAAGCGGTCCGCGGTGCGGCCGGTGATCGCCGAGCTGCGCAAGCGCTTCGAGGTGAGCGTCGCCGAGGCCGGTCACATGGACCTGCATCGGCGTGCCCTGATCGGGGTCGCCGCGGTGGCTCCGGACGCGCAGCACGTCCGTGACCTGCTCGACGCGTGCGAACGGCTCGTCGCCGGCCGCCCCGAGCTGCAACTGCTGTCCGCACGGCACCGCCTGGTCGGGCCCGAGGACGACTGAGGAACCATTTCTTGAAGGAGGGGAGCGCCGTGGCCGACCCGGCCCGCGCCCGCAAGCTTGCGAAGCGGATCAAGCAGATCGTCGCGTCCGCACTGGAACACGAGGTCAAGGACCCGCGGCTGACCCTGGTGACCATCACCGACGTCAAGCTGACCGGCGACCTCCAGGACGCCACCGTGTACTACACGGTCTTCGGCGAGAAGCTCACCATCGAACCGGACACCAAGGGCGCGGCCGCCGCGCTGGCCAGCGCCAAGGGCGTGCTGCGCTCCCTGGTCGGCCAGGGCACCGGCGTCCGGTTCACACCCACCCTGACGTTCGTCGCGGACACCGTCCCCGAGACGGCCAAGCACATCGACGACCTCCTGGCCAAGGCCAAGGAGCAGGACGAAGAGGTCGCCCGCATCGCCACCAGCGCCAAACCCGCCGGCGAGGCAGACCCCTACCGCGCACCCCGCGAGGCGGATCCCGAAGACTGAGCGTTTCTCCCAAGAACCCGGCGTCCCTCAGGGTCGCCGGGTTTCGCTTTGGTGCACCTGATCAACATCACCGCGTCGAGCACCAGGGCCGCACCTCCCACGAGGCCGCTGTAGATCGTCTCGCCCAGGAATCCCTTCGTGGCAACGAGCCAAACGATCTCCCCGACGACCTGCACTCCACCCGCGACGGTCAGCAGTCGCCAGCCAGGTCTCTTCCCGGCGACGACCAGCACACCCCCAGCCAGCACTCCGAGGCTGCCGAGCAGGAGGGCGACGACTGCCAGGCGTGGCCGGTCGTCTGCGCCGGTGGGGTCTGGCCGCTCGGCGTCGCCGGAATCGGTTGCGGGGCCTGGAAGGTTGGCGTGGGTGCAAGGATCGCTTGCCGAGGCGCGGTTTGTCCCGCAGGTCGTGTTAGCTGTGGGGGCGGGGTCTGTCCGGCAGGTCGTAGTGACTGTGCGGGCGGGACATGGGCCGCAGGTCGTGGCGGCCCTTCGTCTGCCCGGGGTCGTGGGTCCTGTGTCAGGAGGTTCGTCGCGGTCGTGGACACAATTCTGCTGTCGTCGTCGGCGAGACACCGGATCTCTTCGCCTGCCC
>CBIMJO010001470.1:0-3072 GCA_966244135.1 uncultured Actinocrispum sp.
GTCGTCGCCAGCGACCACGTCCGCAAGGAGCTGGCCGGGATCGACCCGCTGACCATCGTGGATCCCGGCAGCACCCTTGGTCGCAGGCGATCGAAGGCGACGACGCGGCAGGGCGGCCACGACCAGTCCACTATGGAGGGTTGGCGGTGATCAACGGTGTGCCGTCATGGACGATGACGGTGGCCTGTCCCAAGAGCCCGCAATGTACTGGGCGGCTACCGCACTGCCACACCTCGACTGACTCGGAAGCTGCGACGGGCTCGCTCAGGTACAGCGCCCCGAACGACTTCCGCCCGCGCGCATCATTTTGGTCGCGTTGGACGAGCGCGGATGGATAACCGGGGCTTCGCGTGTGGGCTGCGAGGAGCCCGTTCATGGCCTCCGCGAGTTGGTCCCACTGCGGCGCAGGCGCTCGCGGGCCTCAGTCTCGGACAGTGAGGTGATGGGCTGTCCGACCGCGTGCTGATACTTGGCGTCGTAGGCCCTGGTCCATACGCCGGCCGCCCACGACCGCGCACGTTCGTCGGCGCTGAACGCCCGGCCGCGAGCGTGGCAATACGCGTCGAGGAACCGCTCCGTGTCCTGCACGGTCGCCAGTTTGTCCACGCTGCCGGTCGAATACAGCGCGGCGGCAAAGCCGGCGAGGACGGCTTCGCTGTCCACGGCCATGCTGTCCCAATCGTGCACTACCAGCAGCGCGTCTCCGCTCCAGCGCAGGTTGCCGGCAAGCCAGTCGCAGTGGCCGATCACGGCTGGGGACTCGCCGGCTCGCAGCCGGTCACGGGCACGGCGCCCGGCATCGTCGATCCACTCCGGACCGGCCACCTCGTTGAGGTTGATCTCATGGTTCTCCGGACATGGCCACAGTCCGTCCTCGGCGTGGTTCCACGCCGCCCACGACGGTGCCGGTTCGAGAGTGGACACCTCGGCCGGCCCGGGGGCGAGCCTGATCAGCCGCGCGAACGCGTCAGCGAAGGCCTGGGCCGCGTGGTCCGCGGTCGGGAGCATGGTGCCGCCAGGGACGTAGGTCTCCGCGGTTGCGACGTCCTCGCCGAAGGGCACAGCGCCGGTGAGCGGCTGGGGGCACGGATAACCAGCCTGGAACATGCGGCGCTGGACGTCGACGCAGGACGCGATCCGCGGCGCGTCCGGACGGACCTTGACTACAACCTCACGGTCGTCAGCCAGCCGGAGCCCGATGACAGTGGAGAGATACCCGGATCTGAAGATCTCATCCGCTGGCGGACTGCCGAGATGCTCCACGCACCAGTGAGCCAGGCGCGCCGGATCGACGGCATGCGCGCGAGGTGACATCTGAGCATCCTCACACGCGGTCAGAATCGACGAGCAAGTGCGTTCACGCGGCGACCGCGAGACATCCGATTGACTTTTGAGAGATAGTTTTGCGAAACTGGTGACGTGAGCCTGACACCGGTCCGCGCCGCCTGGGCAGTAGAGCAGTTCAGTTGTCCCACGTGCGGCGTTCCGGCCGGCAGCCCATGCCGCACCCGCAGTGGCAACACCGCGGTCAAATACCACACCCCCCGCTTGCTCCTCGTGCCCGCGCTGCGCGACGCACATGAAGTCGACGTGCCCGGCGACCGCGGCCCGGGTCGTCCATGGCGCGCTGGCCGACCGATCCCGGCCCTGGACATTCCCAGCCCCGCAAAGGTCGTCCGGATCGGCTACGCCTACTGTTCTCCCACGTCACCGGACTTGCGCGGCCAACTCGACGCCCTGCAGGCCGCGCAGTGCCAGCACCTCTTCTCCGAACAGGTCGGCGCCAGCGTGAAGGCGCGTCCCGAACTGGACAACGCCCTGACGCTGGCCAGCGGCTTCACCCAGACCGCGCCCGGCCAACCGGTGATCCTCACCGTGCACGAACTGAAGAGGCTGGCGCGCAACAGCGCCGAACTCATCACGCTGTCCGACTCGCTCCAGGCTGCCGACCTTCGGCTCGAAGTGCTGACGGGCCCGCTCACCGGGCTCTACGACCCGAACGGACCAGGCTCGATGTTCTTCGCCGTCCTCACTGCGGCGGCTGGACTCGACCGTGACCACGTCCGGGAGAAAACCCGGGAAGGTCAGCAGGCAGCCGCGGCCAAAGGCCGGCGCAGTGGCCGGCCCACCGTCCTCGACGAGGACATGCTCGCCCTCGCGCGCAGCCTGAAAGACCAGGGCATGTCCGTTCCCGACATCGCCCAGCGGCTGACGATCAAGACAGGGAAGAACGCCGGACAGCACCCCTCGGTCGCCTCCGTGTATCGGGCACTGGCCCAGCCTGCCGCGTCTGACCCCGCGCTCGCGCACTGACCCCAACGGCCGATTCGCTCAAGCCGCCATGGACCGCACCGCACTCCACCGACGCGACTTCCATCGCTGAAGGGATCGAGCAATGGCATGGAAAAACCAGGCGGCGTGGGCCCTGACCGACGCACTGAGCAGCGTCTCCGATACAGCGGGGGTGGTATACGCGGCCGCCGCGATCGACCGCACCGACATCGTCACAGCCGTCAGCCCAGTGGGGATGGCTGCCAGCGGGCGGTTCGAGATCGGCTCAGTCACCAAGACCATGACGGCGACCGTGCTGGCGCTGCTGGCCGGTGAGGGTGCGCTGCGCCTGGACGATGAGATCGGGCGGTGGCTATCGGCGGGCACGAACGGCACGATCACGATCCACCAGTTGGCCACGCACACCTCCGGTTTGCCCTCGATCGCCCCGAACGTCCAACTGGGACATGCCGATCCACGCAATCCCTGGGCCGGTTACGACTTCGAGCAAGCTGAGGAAGGGCTACGTCAAGCGACCCGCGCCCCCGGCAACCCGTGGCGCTACTCCAACCTCGGCTACCAATTGCTCGGCCTGGTCCTGCAACGCGCCAGCGGGCAGGACTATCCGACGCTGATCACCGAACGGCTACTCGACCCACTGTCCATGGCACACTCCGGCGTCGGCCAGCGCGGCACGGGCACGCTACTGCCCGGCCACGCTGATGGCCACGAGGTACCCCCTTGGGCGCACCCGCTCGGCGCCGGCGGAGTCGAAGCCACCATCGAAGACCTGGCCCGCTA
>CBIMJO010001471.1:0-3063 GCA_966244135.1 uncultured Actinocrispum sp.
GTGCGGCAGGATCAGGCTGAGATCGCCGATGCCGATCCCGGCCTCGTCCAGCGCCGCGTGGATGACCTCGGCCATCGCGTCCTGGTATATCTTCCGCGCGTGCTTGGCCACCTCGGGGTTGAGGTCGATCACGCCATCGCCGCGGCCCCAGATGCGGGCCGCGTACCCGAGCACACGGTCCCGGTCGTTGCCAGGGCCGACCAGCACCGCCGCCACGCCTTCGCCCATGATCGAGACGTCCGCGACCCACTGGGAGAACGGGGTGAACGTCTTGTCCCCGGCCAGGATCAGCGCCAGCGCGTCCGGATCCGGGTCGGCGGCCAGCAGCGTGCCGCACAGGTCGAGAGCCAGCAGGCCGGTGGCGCACCCGTGGTCGGCGACCGACAGCGTCGTCGCCTTGGTCAGCCCGAGCGCCTCACGGACCTGCTGGACCGGGATGTTCGGGTAGGGCGCGGTGGTCCGCAACCCCTTGGCGCGCACCACATAGCGCACCCGGTCCTCCTGCCCGGCCAGGCCTTCCAGCTTCCCGGCCGCCGCCAGCAGGAGGTCCACTTCGGACTGTTCGGGCGCCTGGCAGATCTCCGCCAGCCCGTAGAGCCGGGTGAACCGCCGGACCTGCAGATCGTTGAGCCCCAGGCTGTCCCGCAGGCCGTCGACCGATGTCGTCTCCGGCAGGTGGCTGGAGACCGCGACGAGGGATGTCATGGCACCGCCCGCGTGTCGTCGCCCATCGTGTGGAATCGCTTCATGTCCACCCCTATGCTCAGTGCGGGCTAATGTGGGTCGGTGTCCAGCTTCGAGGCCGTCGCTGACGACTGGCTGACCGGCGGCTGATGAGGCAGGCCCGGCCCGGTGGAACCCGGGTCGCGGTGCCGTATAGCCTTGGCGGACGCTTGTGATCACGCACACAGCAGTCCGGGGGTTCCACCGTGACCACGCATCCCAACAGCGGTTCCGACCAGGTTGTGCGCCTTGGCTCCGTCCGTAAGGTCTACGGCGGCAAACGCAACGAGGTCGTGGCCCTGCACGATGTTTCGCTCGACTTCCAGCGGCACACCTTCACCGCGGTGATGGGTCCGTCCGGGTCAGGCAAGAGCACTTGCCTGCACTGCGCCGCGGGCCTCGACCGGCCGACATCCGGCTCCGTCGTCCTGGACGGCACGGAGCTGACCGGGCTGGGCGAGAAGGCGCTCACCCGGCTGCGCCGCGAACGGATCGGGTTCGTGTTCCAGGCCTTCAACCTGCAGCCGGCCCTGAGCGTCATGGAGAACGTCGGCCTGCCGCTGCGGCTGGCCGGCCGTTCGCCCAGGCGGGGCCTGGTGATGGAGGCGCTCGACCGGGTCGGTCTCGCCGAGCGCGCGCGGCACCGGCCGGGCGAGCTGTCCGGCGGCCAGCAGCAACGGGTCGCCATCGCGCGGGCGCTGATCACCGATCCCGCGGTGATCTTCGCCGACGAGCCCACGGGTGCCCTGGACACCGCGACCGCGCTGGACATCCTTGCGCTGCTGCGGCATTCGGTCCGCAAGGCGGGTCAGACGGTGGTCATGGTCACGCACGATCCGGTGGCCGCCGCGCACGCCGACCGCGTCGTGTTCCTCGCCGACGGGCACCTCGCCGGTGAACTGCGCGAACCGACCGCGGAGCAGGTCGCGGAGCGGATGACGCACCTGGGCGCCTGGGCCGCCCGCAAGTCGGGGCCGGCACCGGAGAGGAAGCGCTGATGTTCCGGATGGCCTTGCGCACGCTGCGGTTTCGCGCGGGCGCGTTCATCGCCGCGTTCCTGGCGCTGTTCCTCGGTGGCGTGATCGTGATGGCCTGCGGCGGTTTGATGGCGACCGGCATCAGCGCTGCCGTGCCCCCGCAACGTCTCGCCGCCGCGCAGGTCGTGGTCACCGGTGACCTCACGCACGCCGAGAAGTCCCGGCTGGACGCCGGATTGGTGACGACGGTCCGGTCCGTGCCGGGTGTCGCTTCGGCCGTTCCGGACCTGTCCTTCCCCGCGACGGTCCTGCGTGGCGACCAGCCCGCGGCCGAACAGTTCCAGCCGTCGGGACACGGCTGGTCCTCGGCCGCGCTCGCGCCGTACACCCTGACCGGCGGCGCCGCACCACAAGGGCCGGGTGAAGTGGTTCTGGACGCGGCATTCGCCGCAGCGGCAGGCGTCCGGACGGGTGACGAGGTCGATCTGTCGGCCGGCGGTGGCAGGCAACGGTTCCGGGTCACCGGGGTGGCCAGTGCCGCTTCGGTGCACGAGACCGGCTCTCCCTCGATGTTCTTCACGGACACCGAGGCGGAACGGCTGGCCGGGACGCCGGGCCGGGTCGACACGATCGGCGTGCTCGTCCAGCCGGGCACCGATGCCGCAGCTGTGCAGTCCGGGATCGAGACCGCGTTGTCCGGCAAGGCGGTGTCCGTGCTGACCGGCGACGAGCGCGGACTGGCCGAGTTCGGCGGCGTGTCCGCCGGGGCCGAGAGCCTGGTCGCGATCTCGGCGGTGTTCGGTGGCCTGGCGGTGATGGTCGCGGTGTTCGTCGTGGCCAGCACCCTCGCCTTGTCGGTCCAGCAGCGGTACCAGGAACTGGCGCTGTTACGGGCGATCGGCGCGACGCCGGGGCAGGTGCGCCGGATGGTGGTCGGTGAATCCCTTGTCCTGGCGGTACTCGCGACCGCGTTGGCTTGGTGGCCCAGTGGTTTCGTCGGGCCGTGGCTGCTCGAGCAGCTGGCCACGCGTGGCGTGCTGCCGACCGTGGTGGTCTACGACCACAGCTGGGTTCCCACCGTGGCCGGGATAGCCATCGGGCTGCTCACCGCGCTCGGTGCCGCGTTCATCGCCGGGCGCGGTGCCGCTCGTGCGCGGCCGACCGACGCTCTGGTCGAGGCGGGTGTGCAACGCCGCTGGCTGAGCACGCCTCGCGTGCTGTTCGCGGTGCTGTGCCTCGGTGGCGGGCTCGCGCTCACGATCGTGACGGCCACGGTGATGACCGGGCCGGTCGCCGCCAGCACCGCGGGCCCGATGGCGATGTTGTGGGCGGGCGGGCTTGCCTTGCTGGGTCCGGGGATCAC
>CBIMJO010001472.1:0-3056 GCA_966244135.1 uncultured Actinocrispum sp.
CTCGGCGCCTGCGCTTTTCTGTGCAACCAGGCCAACCGGACCGGCGGTTCGTGACCTGAATTGCCTTTGTCCGTCTTGGTCCGTTCGCACTATTGTCGCCCCGATGATCTCCCGGTAACGTCGACGTCGTTCGTCCGGGGGGACAACTGGGGAATAACTCTTCCGTGCACGGGGGTATTCGCACGCGTTTTCTGTCTCCGCGGTACGCGCACTTTTGTCACTCATCGAAAGGGCGTCATGTCCGCTGTTCTCGCGCGCCGTATCGGCGTCGCAGTAATGAGTGCCGTATCCATCATCATGCTGGCGGTTCCGGCCCAGGCCGAGCCCAGTGGCCCGCCACCCGGCAAGCCCGGGATCGGCGCACCCGACATCAAACCGCCGACCCGGCCGGCCGCCGAGCGGCCGGTGAGCCGGCCCGCGGACCAGCCCGACCAGGAGGTGCGTTCCGAGAAGCGCCGCCCGGACGGCAGCGTCGAGGTCGTGATCCACACGGCCGCGCCGGGTGTCACCGCGCGGCAGCTGTACCAGCGGCTCAAGGCGCGAGGCGTCCAGGACCTGGTCGATCCGGCCACGATGCGGGTGATGGACGACGGATCCTGCTCGTGGGGGACGGCCACCTCGATCGAGTGCCCGCGGATCGAGTGGTCCCACTCCGGGACCGCCCACGCGACGATCTACTTCGCCGACCACACCACCTCGGCCTGGCCGGTCGACGCCGCGGTCAACGTCTGGAACCAGGCGCAGGGCGTCGATTCCTGGTACCGGTGGGACAGCTGCCCCATTCTGGCCGGCACGCATTGCGTGCACGTGTGGAATGCCAACTACGGCGATAACGGTGAGGTCGGGACGACGATCTACACCTGGCGGGGCGACTTTTTCGTCGATGGCACGGTCCGGATCCAGATGAATGATTTCTACCAGACCACGCCGGCCCGGAAACGGAAATCGACCTGTCACGAGCTCGGGCACGCGCTCGGCCTTGGCCACAATTCGTCCGCGGGCAGCTGCATGATCAGCGGCAACTACGAGACGTCCGGCCCGTCCGCGGACGACTTCAACCTGTTGCGGGACCTGTACAACTAGGCTCCGCCCGCCGTGCAACCCCGGGGCAGGGGCGTTCCGTCTGTCGGCTGGAAAGTGCCAGCGAAACTGGGGGTGCACGGTGGTGGTCGAAGCACGCAAGTTGCTTGTCCCGCTTGTGATCGGACTGCTGGTGGCGGGGTGTGGTCCGAGTCCCGCGCCGCAATCCACTTCTCAGGCCGGGCCGGTCCCCGCTTCGGCGGCCGGCCCGGCCGGTGGGGGTGAGCCGTTCCGGTTGCTCACCCACTGCGGCCTCAAGTACGCCAAGTTCGACGGCCGCACCTGGGTGACCGATCGGCCCGCCGAGGAACCGAAACGAGCACCCGGAGCGGACGGGATCGTCAGCTACGACGGGTACACCACCGGCCGGATGGTTCGGGTCGACGACACGACGTTGAAGTTCACTGTCGACCCCGGCACGACCACCACCGGCCCCGCCGAGGTGATCTTCCACTTGACCACAGAGGACATCCCGCTGTGTGACTGACTTTGGTCCTGCATCATTGGCGGCATGACCGAAAGTGTTCGGCGGTTGCGGCGGCGGATGGTGGGCCGGGACCCGGATGAGGAGCACCGGGCGTCGACGCCGTTGGAGCTGCTGTTCGACCTGTGCTTCGTGGTGGCGGTGGCCTCGGCGGCCGCGGGGTTGCACCATGCGCTGGCCGAGGGGCATGTGGCGGACGGGCTGGCCGGGTTCGGCACCGCGTTCTTCGCGATCTGGTGGGCCTGGGTCAACTTCACGTGGTTCGCCTCGGCGTACGACACCGATGACGTGTACTACCGGTTGCTGACGCTGGTGCAGATCGCCGGTGTGCTGGTGCTGGCCGCGGGGATCCCCGGGCTGTTCCGGTTCCACTCGCTGACCGTGCCCACGATCGGGTACCTGATCATGCGCATCGGCCTGATCCTGCA
This sequence comes from uncultured Actinocrispum sp., assembly GCA_966244135.1. Taxonomy (GTDB): domain Bacteria; phylum Actinomycetota; class Actinomycetes; order Mycobacteriales; family Pseudonocardiaceae; genus Kibdelosporangium. The sequence goes on from CBIMJO010001472.1 coordinate 1,993, forward strand.
GTGGCTGCGGGCCGCGCGGGAACACGAGGAGGGCCGGCCGGCGGCGATCCGGTACGCGGCCGGGCTGGCGGTCGTGCAGGTCGGGTGGCTGCTGCGGCTCGCGTTGCCGGGGGTGTGGGGCTGGGTCGGGTACGGCGTGATGCTCCTCGCCGACGTGATGGTGCCGGTCTGGGCGGAGGTCCGGGGCACGCGCACCACGTGGCACCCCGGGCACATCGCCGAGCGGTACGGGCTGTTCACCCTGATCGTGCTCGGCGAGTGTGTCCTCGGGGCGACCGCGGCGGTGCAGGCCGCGATCAGCGACGCAGGCCTTTCGGTGTCGCTGCTGGTGATCGCGGGCAGCGGGCTGGTGCTGCTGTTCGCGATGTGGTGGTCCTACTTCAAACGCGACGCCGCGCCCCGGCTGCGCGAGGACTCGTTGAAGTCCACGATGATCTGGGCCTACAGCCACTATGGGGTGTTCGGGGCGGTGGCCGCGCTCGGCGCCGGGATCGAGATCGCCGTCGACACCGCCACCCACCACAGCCACATCACCGGGACGGCGGCCGCGCTGTGCGTCGCCATCCCGGTGGTTGTGTACCTGCTCATCGTTGGGGTGCAACACAAGCACCTCAACCCGACCGAGCCGTTCCAGCAGCGCTACCTCGTCCTCGCGGCGGCGCTGGTGTTGCTGTCGACGTTGTTGCCGTTGACCGCGGCGATGGTCGCGATGGCGTTGATCACCTCGGCCCTCGTCGCCTACGGCGTTGCCGTGGGCGAGAAAGCGCCTGCGTGATCGGTGACCCACTGCCGGTAGGTCCGCGCGGGCGAGCCGGTGACTTCCTCCACAGTGGACGTCACCGGCTCGGGGTGCTCCGCCATGTGCGCCCAGGCCGCCGAAGCGCTGGTGACCAGCTCCTCGGGCCAGCCGGCGGAGCGCAGCCTCTCGGTGCCCTGCGCGGGAGTCAGCTCGTGGAACCGAACCGGGCGCCCGGTGACCTCACCGATGGTCCGCGCCACCTCGGTCTGGCTCACCAGGGCAGGCCCGCTCAGCTCGAAGGACTTGCCCACATACCCGTCGTCCA
>CBIMJO010001473.1:0-3053 GCA_966244135.1 uncultured Actinocrispum sp.
TGAGGATGCGGTCATCCAGATCCTTCACCAGATCGGCATAGGAGATGGTGATGGCAACTGGAGTGCGCAGGCCGTTCTTCGTGGGCTGGGCTGGGCACTGGGCGGCCATCCGCAACGTTTCCACGAAGGCGTCGGCGGTGCGTTCGGCCTGCCCTCGATCGTCGGCAGGGTCGGTGGGGCGTTGTTCGCCCTTGCGGATCACCGGGTGCAGCAGGTGAGCGTCTTCAGCTGGGAGGTGGCCACGGAAGTCGATGCCGCCGTCGCGTCGGTTGCGGGTGTGCAACATCCGGGCGGGCTGGACCGGTTCCGGGTCGGGCGGCGGCGGGCCGTCGGGATCCACGATGGCACGGACCCGGGTGCCGAAGCGCGCCAAGGCGTTCGGGTCGTCCTCGGCGGCCTGGGCGACCATCGTGGACTCGGCCAGCGCGAGCTTCTCCGGCACCAAGTCGGGCAAGTCCTTGAGGGTCTTGCGGATGACGTCCACAGCCTCGGAGCCGATGTCTCCGGCGGCCAAAGCAGAGGCAGTCATTGGCAGGGCGGGCTCGATCACCGAACCGGTAGGGGTAATGCTGGGGAACAGGGCTTCGGCTTGGGCCAGGCGGGTTTTGGCTTCCTTGGGCGAGATCCGTAGCGCGTGGATCATCAACGCCACTGTGTTGGAGTAGCCGAGTTCGGTGGCGACCGACTGGCCGTTCATGTGGGCCACCAGTTCCAGCCGCGCGTGGTGGATCTGCCGGGCCTGGGCTTCGAATGCCTGCAGGGCAGCGACCATCTCTTCTTTTGTTTTATTCCAATAACTTCCGCTGCCTTGCATAGCTTCCATAATACCGGGCGGCGCCTGGAAAGCCTTGGGGTTTAACGGGAGTTCACTCGATGGGGACCCCGCTTGTCCCAGGGACAAGCGTAAGCGTCACAGACCCCGCCTTCGTGTCCTCGTCCTCCGGTATGGCCTGGCGCTTGCGCAATCGCATCTGTCAAGCGGGGGCCCAAAAACCCAAAGAACCACCCCAAAAAGCCGGCCCCCGCTTGACAGATGTGGTTCCCTCCGGGCAGGCCATACCGGAGGACGAGGACACGGTCCCTCCCCCTCTGGGTGGTCAGCCCGTCCGGCGAGGACAACAACCCAGAAGCTCAATGCATAGAGATAGCATCCAGTTTCGCGCGCAAATACTCAGAGGCAACAACCTCAGGATAAGAAACCCGCCCAACAGGCGGTGCAAGAGACTCAATACGAGCATCATGATCAGTCTCGTAAAAGAAGATCAAAGACACGAGATCCTCGTCAGGAGCCGAATCCTGAGGAGGAAGAACACGATGCCGAGTCGACCGCCATCGATCCCCGGTCCACCGCGCCATGAGATCCCCGATATTCACCGTGAACGCATCCACCTCATAAGGCGCGTCCTCCCACACACCGTCCTGTGTGTACACCTGCAGCCCACCCGCCCCAGGCTCCCGATCCAGCACCGTCACAGTGCCGAAATCGGTGTGCGGCCCAATCCGGTACTGGCCATCAGCAGGAGGCCCAACCACCGTCATGGGTGGATACCAGTTGATGTTGAAGGTGTACGTAGGACTCGACGTGTAGGCAGTGAAGTAGTCCAACGGCAGCGCAAGGGACGCCGCGAAAATAGCCAGCAGGGTATCCGAGAGAGCACGCATCTGCGCCATGTACGAGACGGCCACCGTCTCGAGGGCACCAGAAGGCCAGATGTTGGGCGCGAACCAGAACGAGTCGATGGCCGGGATGCCTACCGGGCGGTCCGCGCCGACTGAGTAGGACTCTTTGAGGTCTGGTGGGGTTTCCAGTCCCTCCGCGTAGGCGTTGGCCTCCGCGCCGGGTGGGAGCCAGCCGCGGCCGCCGACGGACACGGCGTAGGGCTGCTTTTCCGCGACGGGCAGGGCGAAGAAGCGGCGGGCCTCGGCGCGGACCGCTTCGCGCAGGTCGGTAGGGACTCCGTGGCCCTTGATGAGCAGGAAACCCGAGTCCTGCAGCGCCTGGTCGACGGCGGCGGCCAAAGCCTGCTTCTCCGCGGCAGTCCCGGTGAACCACGGGCTGATGTCGACCAGGGGCACCGTCATTACGTGCGTTCCTCTCCGATGTCCTCGAACCAGAGGTCCGGGTGTTCCTCGATGAACTCCGTCATCAGCTCCACGCAGTCGGGATCGTCCACAATGGTCACTTGGACGCCGTGCGCCGCCAGCCAGTCGTGGCCGCCGGAGAACGTCGTCGCTTCGCCGATGACGACCCTGCTGATGTTGAACTGGCGCACGAGGCCGCTGCAGTACCAACAGGGCGACAATGTGGTCACCATGATGGTGTCCCGGTAGTGGGGGCGGCGGCCGGCGTTGCGGAACGCGGCTGTCTCCGCGTGCATGGAGGGGTCGTCGTCCTGGACGCGGCGGTTGTGGCCGCTGCCGAGCAGTTCACCGTCGGGGCCGTAGAGGGCCGCGCCGATCGGGATGCCGCCCTCGGCCTTGCCGCGGATCGCCTCCTGGCGGGCCACGGTGAGCATCTGTTTCGCCTCGATCAACTCGCGGCTCGCGTGCATGCGACTACTGTCGTGGTTCGCGGGCCCGCCCGCAAGACTCTTTGTGCCCCAATGGGCAGCCCGCTCGTCTCGGACAACGCGATCAATGTCTGTCACTATGGGTCACATGTGCGCTGGGGAGTGGCTCGGCCGGGAGGCGGAGCTCGCGGCCGTCGAGCGGCTGCTCGACGAGCCCGCTCCCGGTCCGCGGGGGCTGCTCGTCGCCGGTGAGCCGGGGATCGGCAAGACCACGATCTGCACGGTGGCGATGACTACCGCGAGTGACCGCGGTTACCTCGTGCTGGCCACCCGCGGCAGCCAGAGCGAGACCGGCCTGTCCTTCGCCGGGCTGACCGACCTGCTCGACGAGGTGGCCGACGGCCTGCTCGAACAGCTCCCAGAGCCGCAACGAGTCGCCCTGGAAGTCGCCCTGGCGCGCCGGATGCCCGGCACCGCCCAGGTCGGCCCGCGCGAGGTCGGCATGGCCGTGCTGACCGTCTTGCGTGGCCTGAGCGCCCGGCA
>CBIMJO010001474.1:0-3052 GCA_966244135.1 uncultured Actinocrispum sp.
AGGCGAGGGGGTGTCCCTGACGGTCGATGACAAGCTCGCCATCGCCCGGCATCTCGACGCCCTCGGCGTCACCATGATCGAGGGCGGGTGGCCCGGCGCGATCCCGAAGGACACCGAGTTCTTCCGGCGGGCACGCGACGAGCTGGTGTTGCACAACGCTGTGCTCGCCGCGTTCGGGGCGACTCGCCGGCCGGGCGCGGACGTGGCCGCTGACCCGCAGGTCGCCGCGTTGCTCGCCGCCGAAACCCCGGCGGTGACCGTCGTGGCCAAGAGCGATGTGCGGCATGTCGAACTGGCGTTGCGGACCACCCGGGCGGAAAACCTTGCCATGATCGGGGAAACGGTCCGGTACCTGGCCGGTGCGGGCAGGCGGGTGTTCCTCGACGCCGAGCACTACTTCGACGGGTACCGGACCGATCCCGGCCATGCCCTCGAGGTCGTGCGGGTCGCCGCCGAGGCGGGTGCCGAGGCAGTGGTTCTCTGCGATACCAACGGTGGCATGCTGCCCGATCAGCTGCAGGCGATCGTGACGGCCACTCTGGCGACCGGCGCACGGCTGGGGGTGCACTGCCACGACGATGGCGGGTGCGCCGTCGCCAACACACTGTTCGCGGTCGACGCGGGCGTGGACCACGTGCAGGTGACCGCGCACGGCTACGGCGAACGCTGCGGCAACGCCAACCTGTTCAGCGTGGCGGCGAACCTGGTGCTGAAAAAGGGAATCCCAGTGCTCGGGCCGGAGCGGCTGGCCACCCTTTCGGAGGTGGCGCGCGCCATCACCGCGATCTCCGCGAAGGCGGCCGTCGACGCCGCGCCCTACGTCGGTGTGTCCGCGTTCGCCCACAAGGCCGGCCTGCACGCCTCGGCCCTGCGCGTCGACCCGAGCCTCTACCAGCACATCGACCCGGAACTGGTCGGCAACACCAGGCGCACGCTGGTGTCCGATATGGCCGGTCGCGCCTCGATCGAGCTGAAGGCCCGGGAGCTCGGGTACCGGCTCGCAGCCGGCTCTGACGTCGTCGGCCGGATCACCGAACGCGTCAAGACGCTGGAGAACCAGGGATATGCCTACGAATCCGCCGATGCCTCGTTCGAGTTGCTGCTGCGCGAGGAGTTGCGTGACGCAGGCGCCGACCGGCCGTTCGAGGTCGAGTCGTGGCATCTCACCGTGCGGCAGACCGCGCCGGGCGCCCCGGTGCTCAACCGCGCGCAGGTGACGGTGCGCGTCGGCGGTACGTCGCGAATGGCCACCGGTGAGGGCAACGGCGCTATCAACGCGCTGGATCGTGCGCTGCGTGCGGCGCTGCGGGAGTCGTTCCCGCAGCTGGATCGCCTGCAGTTGCACGACTATCGCGTCCGCATCCTGGAGGGCACCGCGGGCAGCGACGCCGCGACCCGTGTGCTGGCAACGTTTTCCGACGGCGCGCGGCATTGGCGGACGGTCGGCGTGGACGAGGGTGTGGTCGCCGCCTCGTGGTGTGCGCTGCTCGACGCGTTCCGCTACGCCCTGCTGCGGACCGGCGCCGATGCGGAATCCCTAACGTCGCACCGGATTGGAGCCAGTCATGTCCGCGCTTAGGCCGAGTCGAGGTGTCCGATGAGCCGTCGCGCCGTCATCACCGGGGTGGGCACCGTGGCACCGGGCGGGATCGGGACGAAGGCGTACTGGGAGCTGCTGGCCGAAGGGCGGTCCGCGACCCGGGCCATCACGCACTTCGACGCCTCGCCCTACCGGTCACGGATGGCGGGCGAGGTCGACTTCGACCCGGTGCGCGAAGGGCTGAGCCCGCAGGAGATCCGCCGGCTCGACCGCGCCGCTCAGTTCGCCGTGGTCGCGGGCCGGGAGGCGATGCGCGACTCGGGCATCGAGTTCGACCGGCTCGACCCCGCTCGCGTCGGCGTCTCGTTGGGTACTGCTGTCGGCTGCACCACCAGCCTGGAACGGGAGTACATCATCGGCAGCAACAGTGGCAAGGACTGGGAGGTCGACCAGTCCTACACGATTCCGCACCTCTACGACTACTTCACGCCCAGCTCGATGGCCGCGGAGGTGGCCTGGCTGGTGGGCGCCGAGGCCCCGGTGACTGTCGTGTCCACCGGCTGCACGTCCGGTTTGGACTCGGTGGGCCACGCCGCGGAGCTGGTCGTCGAAGGCAGCGCCGACGTGGTGATCACCGGTGGCACGGAGGCGCCGCTGTCGCCGATCACCGTGGTGTGCTTCGACGTCATCCGCGCCAGCAGCACGCGCAACGACGACCCGGAGCACGCGTGCCGGCCGTTCGACCGGTCCCGTGACGGGCTCGTGCTCGCCGAGGGCGCGGCGATCCTGGTGGTGGAGGAGCTGGAGCACGCACGGCGACGCGGCGCGCACATCTACGCGGAGGTGTCCGGATACGCCTCGCGGTGCAACGCCTACCACATGACGGGCCTTCACCCCGAGGGCGTCGAGATGTCGGAGGCCATCAACGCCGCCATGGCGCAGGCAAGAGTGGACCCGCAGGACATCGGCTACATCAACGCGCACGGCTCGGGAACCAAGCAGAACGACCTGCATGAGACGGCCGCGTTCAAACGCAGCCTCGGCCAGCATGCCTATCGCACGCCGGTGAGCGGGTTCAAGTCGATGATCGGGCACTCGCTCGGCGCGATCGGCTCGCTGGAGATCGTTGGCTGCCTGCTCGCGTTCGAGGAGGCCGTCATCCCACCGACGGCGAACCTGCACGAGCCGGACCCGGGGTGCGACCTGGACTACGTCCCGCTGGTGGCCAGGGAGCAGCCGGTGGACTCGGTGCTGACCGTCGGCAGCGGGTTCGGTGGTTTCCAGAGTGCCTTGGTGCTCAGCCGGGCCGAGGGAGGGTCGTCGTGACCTCCGCCGTGGTCACCGGTATCGGCATCGCCGCGCCGACCGGCCTTGGCCCCACCGCGTTCTGGCGCGCCGCGCTGCGTGGCGAGTCGGCGATCGGGCCGGTCACACGGTTCGACAACACCCGTTACTGGGCGAAGATCGCCGGTGAGGTGCGCTCCGTGATGGGACAGGCCGACGAGGGCGCGC
>CBIMJO010001475.1:0-3047 GCA_966244135.1 uncultured Actinocrispum sp.
GCATCCGCGAGGGGTACGCCCAGCACTGGGGTGTCACGCCACAGGATGTGCTGGCCAAGTTCGAGGCGAAGATCCCGTTGGGGCGATACACCATGCCCGAGGAGGTCGCCGGCCTGGTCCGCTACCTCGCCTCCGACACCGCGGACGCCATCACCGCGCAGGCCATCAACGTCTGCGGCGGCCTCGGCAACTTCTAGGGACTGCCAATGAAACACGTCACCCACACAATCGACGTGCCCGCATCACCGGACCGCGTCTACCAGATCATCGCCGACGTCACGCAGTGGCCGGTGTGTTTCCCGCCGACCGTTCACGCTGAGCGTGTCTCGGGCACCGAACGTGCGGAACGGATCCGGATCTGGGCTGTGGCCAACGATTCGCTGCGCACCTGGGAATCGGATCGCAAGCTGGACCCGGTGGCGCGGACTGTCGCTTTTGAACAGACCCGGACAAGTCCGCCCGTGGCGGTCATGCGAGGACTGTGGCGCATCGAGCCGAGAGGCGATGGCAGCGCTGTCACGCTGGAACACACCTACGCGGCATCGTCGGCGGACGGACTGCCCGCGATCGACGCGGCGGTGGACCGCAACAGCCGGTCCGAATTGGACGCTCTTTCGCGCGCGATCACCATGGAACCGTTGGTGTTCGACGACACCGAGGTGATCCCGGGTTCGGTCGACCAGGTCTACGCGTTCGTCAACGAGTGCGACCAATGGCCACATCGCCTGCCGCACGTCAGCCGGGTCGACCTGACCGAGGAGACCCCGGGCCTGCAACTGATGGAGATGGACACCCGGTCACCCGACGGATCGGTGCACACCAGCCGGTCCTGGCGGGTTTGTTCGCCGTCGTCGAAGATCACGTACAAGCAGGTCAAAGCGCCCGGGATCATGAGCGTCCACAATGGTGAGTGGACCTTCCGGCCGGTCCCGGGCGGATCCGTGCGGGCCACCTCCAGGCACACGGTGGTGATCGACCGGGAGAAGCTCGCCGCGATGGGCGACAAAGCCCCGCCCGACCCGGCGCAGGCAGTGCGTGACGCACTCGGCGCGAACAGCCGCGCGACCCTGCGTGCCGCCAAGGACTATCTGGAAAGGACGGAGCGATGAGTGAGCTGACCCTGCAGGAGCTCAAGGAGACCCTGCGCGCCGCCGCTGGGGAGGAGCAGCCGGGTGTGCTGGACGAGGACATCATGGACACCGAGTTCGGCGACCTCGGCTACGACTCCCTGGCGGTCATGGAGACGACCAGCCTGGTACAACGCCGTTTCGGCGTCGAGCTGCCCGAAGAGGAAGCCGCCGAGATCCACACCCCGCGGGAGTTCCTGGCGTTCGTCAACGCCAAGCTGCTCGCCGCATGAGAAAGCGGGCTGCCGGGACAGCGTGGTCCCGGCAGCCCGCCCTTGCGAAGACGTTGTTACGTGCATTTTGTGTTGCGGCCCTTCACAGGTCCGTGCCTAGGATGCGCGCGTGAGTGAAAAACTCTGCGCCCGGTGCGGCCACCCAGACGGCCCGCATCTCTTGATGCCGTTGACCGCCATCCCGGCGGAGGGTGGCATCGGGCTGTGCCCCGTGCCCGGCTGCGAATGTTTCATGACGTGGAGCCTGGAGGGCTACCCGCCCCCGCCCAACGTGCCCGAAGGCGAGGAACTGGCGGAGATCCGCCGGCAGGTCCAGGGCGTGCAGCCGCAGGCGCGAACCTCCCCGGCCGCGTCCAGCGGCGGCACCCCAGGCCCACCCCGGATGACGGAGAAGTCACCGAACACCGGGAGCAGGTAGGGCAGCAGGGGCAGGGCCTAGCTCGGCGGGGCATCATTGTGGACGACTCGTGAGCGGATCAGCCACCCGGTGGCGTCGTGCACAAGGACGTCCTCGCACGTGGTGCTCGTGCGGATCTGTGTCCCAGAGTCCTTTGCGGACTGGAGGACCAGCGCGTAGCTGCGGACCCGCAGGGTGTCGCTTTCCGGGGTGATCGCGGACATGCTCAGCCAATGGCGCCGGACGATGCCTTGAGCGGCCAGCTGGTCGGCGACCTGGCGGGCGCCGGTGGCGATCGCGGAGCGGCCGGCGGCCGGTTGCGGGTGGATGTCGGTGGCGAAGGTGCCGTCCTCGGTGAATCGGGCGGCCCATTCCTCGACCTTGCCGTCGTCGAGCAGCTGCATGTGTTCGGCGTAGAACTGCTGGATCTCGGCGTAGCGGTCGGCCTGCACGGTCATGCTCGTCCTTTCTCGGTGATGCGGTCGGGGAGGGGCTGCTCGGCACCGTTGAGCACGGCATCGCGGATCCGGCACAGCTCCGGTGACGGGCCGAGACCCAGGTCCTCGCACAGGATGTTGCGAGCGTCGTGGTAGGCGTTCAATGCGTCGTGGCGGCGCCCTACACACGCGAGCGCGGACACCAGAACACTGTGGTACCACTCATGATACGGCTGCACCGCCACCAGAGAGCGCAGTTCGCCGATCAGCTCGTGGTAGTTGCCGAGCCGGATGTCCGCCTCGATGCGCAGGTCCAGCGCCCGGTTGCGGTGTTCCTCAAGGGCGACCGAGTGCCCTTCCAGGATCTGTCCCAACTGGACGTTCGCCAGCGGCGGCCCGGACCACAGGTCGAGCGCCGCCCGCAGGGTGCCGGCGGCCGCGGCGGCCTGGCCGTCGCGCATCTGGGTCTGTCCGGTGCGCAGCAGCCGCTCGAAGCCGGTGAGGTCGATCTGGTCCGGTGCGACGCTCAGCGCGTACCCGGGCGTCCGGGTGATCAGTGGCGACTTTCCCTCCACCGCAAGGCCTTCGTCGTCCATCCAGCGGCGCAGCTGGTAGATGTAGGTCTGCGCGGTGGTGGCGGCGCTGCGCGGTGGCCGCTCGCCCCATAGTTCCTGGACTATGGTCTCCACCGGGACGACGTGGTTGGCACGCACCAGTAACAGGGCCAACGTGTTCAGCATTCGTGGCGCGGTAGGTGTGACTGTGCTGCCGTCGTTCAGAACCTCCAGTGTGCCAAGGAGCTTGTAACTGATCATCGGCACGGGCACCCTCCTTCCCCGGTCTGTGGATGTCC
>CBIMJO010001476.1:0-3045 GCA_966244135.1 uncultured Actinocrispum sp.
TGTGAGCCCCGAGCCCGACCTGGTGGACCACATCCGCCGCCAGGGCTTCGAGGTGCCCAGCGAGATCGACGAGGCCGCGCTCGCCGAGGCCGCGGCATACGTCTCACGCGGCACTCCGCCGCCGCCACCCGGTGGCCGGCCCGCGGCACCTCCGCCGCCACCACCACCGCCGTCGATGCCGATGCCGATGCCGGCGCCACCTCCCCCTCCGCCGCCGCCCCCACCGCCTGCGCCTGCCGTCCCCGCGGTCAGTGCGCCGCCGCCCCCGGGCCCGGCGCTCGGCCAGGTGCGGGCGAAGTTCGCCGAGCTGGGTGTGCCGGAAACGGTGTATCGGATCGGGCCGCCGGTGGACCGCACGTGGACGCTGGAGCGGGTCGAGGACAAGTGGAAGGTCGGCTGGTTCGAACGCGACCAGTACGTCTCGCCGACCACGTTCGAGGACGTCGCCGACGCGGCCGCTTTCCTGCTGGGCAAGGTCCTGCTGGACGGTCAGCGCCCGCGTCAGGCCGAGCCGCCGCCTCCGCAGTTCGCCGAGACCCAGCCGCGGATGGATCCGTTGCACGAGCAGCAGCCGTCCGTGTCGTTGCCCGCGCCCCCACCGCCTCCTCCTCCGCCTGTGGACGACGACATGGCCAAGACGGTCCTGTCGTTGCCGTCGCTGGCGTCGTTGGAGGACACCGACGAGCGCGAGCCGGTCTCGGTGCCGAGCGCGCCGCCGCCCGAGCCGCAGCCGACCGGCCAGCAGCACGCGGCCACCGCGATGATGCCGATGTCCGCCACCCGCGGCGCCGGCGCGCCGGACCCGGCGCCGTCACGCCCGCAGGACTGGCCGATCCAGCCGCTGTACGGCGAGCCGCCGCTGACCCTGTTCCGCGGCAAGCGGATGATCGAGCTGCATCCGGGCACGGAGATCGACCGGTACGGCGACGCCGACGGGAACCTCACCTATGCCGTCGGAACGCCGTTCACGTCGCGTTCGCTCGTCCCGGACTGGATCAACCGCGACTACCACACGTATCGCGTGCAGCAGCCGTTCGAGGCGCTGACCGGTGTCGCCATCCCTTGGTTCGAGCAACCCGGTGGTGGGACAGCGTTTCTGTTGCCGCACGCGGTGGAGGACCTGGTCGAGGACGGGTTCCTGATCGAGGTCCCCGGACGGGAGCGCCCGCCGCACAACTGAATCCGCGTTACGGAGCCCCAGTGTTAACACCGTGTGGTCCCCACTGATATTGCTATCGACGCGAAGCCGTTCGAGGGCTCTGAGCAGCGGGGAGATATGGGCGTTTTCGACAAGATCCGTGGCGAGTTCATCGACATCATCGAGTGGACCGACGACAGCCGGGACACCATCGTGTGGCGGTTCCCGCGCTACGAGAACGAGATCAAGATGGGCGCCAAGCTCACCGTGCGTGAGTCGCAGGTGGCCGTCTTCGTCAACGAGGGGCAGGTCGCGGACGCGTTCGTGCCCGGCATGTACACGCTGGAAACCCAGAACATGCCGATCATGTCGACGATCAAGGGCTGGAAGTACGGCTTCCACTCGCCGTTCAAGGCCGAGGTGTACTTCGTCAACACCCGCCAGTTCACCGACATGAAGTGGGGCACGCAGAACCCCATCATCGTGCGCGACCCGGAGTTCGGCATGGTCCGGCTGCGCGCGTTCGGCGCGTTCGCGCTGCGGGTGACCGACCCGGTCGCGCTGCTGCGCGAGCTGGCCGGCACCGACCCGCAGTTCCGCACCGAGGAGGTGGCGGAGCACCTGCGGCAGGTGATCGTCGGCAAGCTGGCCCCGGCGCTGGCGAGCGCGGGCGTGCCGATGCTGGACCTCGCGATGCACCAGGGCGACATCGGCGACAAGCTGGCCACCGCGCTGACCCTGGAACTGCACTCGATGGGCCTGTCGGTGCCCAGGTTCATCATCGAGAACATCTCGCTGCCGCCCGAGGTCGAGGCGGCCATCGACAAGCGCTCGCAGATGGGCGTGCTCGGAAACCTGGACCAGTTCACGAAGTTCCAGACCGCGAACGCGATCGAGAACGCGTCGCTGAACGAGGGCGAGGCGGGTGCGGGCGTCGGGATCGGCCTCGGCATGGGGCTCGGTCAGGCCGTCGGTTCCGCCATGCAGCAACAGTTCCAGCAACCGCAGCAGCCGGTTCAACAGCCACAGCAACAGTTCCAGCAGCCGCAGATGGCGCCGCCGCCACCCCTGCCCGCGCCCGCGGCCCCGTGGTTCATGGGCGTGAACGGCCAGCAGGTCGGCCCGTTCGACCAGAACCAGCTGTCCCAGCAGGTCGCCGCCGGCGCCCTGACCGCGAGCACCCTGGTGTGGCGCAACGGGATGAACGGCTGGGTGGCCGCGGGCCAAGTGCCCGAGCTGGCCGGTTTGTTCGGCGCCGTGCCGCCGCCCCTTCCCCCGTCACTTCCCCCACAGGCCTGAGGTCCATGAACGACTTACCAGCCCCGGCCGCGCACCACACCTACCCCTGCGGCGGTTGTGGTGCGCGCGTGCAGTTCGCGCCCGGCACGAACGTGTTGCGCTGCCCGTACTGCGGCTACCAGCAGGAGATCACCACCGCGGACCGCCAGGTGCGCGAGCTCGCGTTCGCCGAACTGGGTGCGCTGCCGCGCAAGCCGGTCGGCTCGATCGGCGCGTACACGTTGGTGTGCCAGCAATGCGCGGCGCGCACGGAGACCAACGAGGTCGCCAGCAAGTGCCAGTTCTGCGGGTCCCCGCTCGTGGTCGACTCCACCGCGACCGGCCAGATCGTGGCCGAGGCGGTGCTGCCGTTCCGGCTCGACCGCGGCGGGATGCGCGACGCCCTGGGCAAATGGACGTCCTCGCGGTGGTTCGCGCCCGGGGCGCTGAAGAGGGTGCGCGAGGCGGAGTCCACAAAGGGCACTTACGTTCCACATTGGACGTTCGACTCGGCCACCGTGTCGCAGTACGTCGGCCAGCGGGGCGAGCACTACTACACGACCGAGTCGTACACCGACGACAACGGCAACCAGCAGACCCGCCGCGTGCAGCACACCCGCTGGTACCCG
>CBIMJO010001477.1:0-3044 GCA_966244135.1 uncultured Actinocrispum sp.
CGCTCGGCCAGCAGCTGCAGCCGCACACGTCGGCGTACCTCACGCGCATCGTCGGCTAGGCCGTGCCGGGTATGCGGCTGAGGCGGTGCGGGGTCGACGCGGTCCTCATCGAGGTCTCGTCGCTGGACGAGGTCGAGGCCGTTCGCTCGGCCCTGGCCGATTCCGGTCTGCCTGACCTGGTCGAGATCGTTCCCGCCGCGCGGACCGTGCTGGCGTCGTTCCGGTCGGGCTCGGGCGGTGTGGCCAAACTGCGGCCGTTGCTGGACACCGTTGACCTCGGCCAACGCGTTCACGGCACGCCGCGCGAGGTCGTGCTGCAGGTGCACTACGACGGGCCGGATCTCGGCCTGATCGCGGAGACCGCCGGGACTTCGGTGGACGGCGTCGTCTCGTTGCACACCGGCGCCGAGTACAAGGTGGCGTTCTGCGGGTTCGCGCCCGGGTTCGGGTACATGGTCGGGCTGCCGGCCGAGTTGCAGCAGGCGCGCCTGGACAACCCGCGCAAGCGTGTCCCGCCGGGATCCGTTGGTATTGCTGGGGAGTACACCGGCGCGTACCCGACGGCGTCTCCCGGCGGCTGGCGTCTGCTCGGGCACACGGACGCCGTGTTGTTCGACTCCCACCGGGATCCGGCGGCTTTGCTGTCGCCTGGGGATGTCGTGCGGTTCGAGGCGGTCCGATGAGGGCGCTCACCGTGCTGTCGACCGGGCCGTTGGCGTTGGTCCAGGACCTCGGCCGGCCCGGGAACGGGCATCTCGGCGTGCCGCCCTCGGGAGCGTTGGACGCGCCGTCGCTGCGGCTGGCGAACCGGCTCGTGGGCAATCCGGAGTCGGCCGCGGGCATCGAGATGGTGCTCGGCGGGTTGTCGGTGCGGGCCGAGGCCTCCTGCACGGTCGCGATCACCGGCCCGCAGGTGCACGTTTCCCCTGGCGGGTCGCACACTCCGGTGCACCTCAAGGCCGGGGACGTACTCACCGTCGGCAGTCCGGACACCGGATTGCGTTGCTATCTCGCGGTTTCCGGCGGCGTGGCGGTCGAGCCGGAGCTCGGTTCGCGGGCCACGGACGTGCTTTCCGGAATCGGTCCAGCGCCACTGTCCACCGGAGACGTGCTGCCGCTGGGGCCGCCCGCGGGGCTTCCGGTCGGCGCGGACGAGCTGCCGCCCGTGCGCGCGTTGGCAGATCTGGTGATTCCCGTCGTGCCAGGGCCGCGGGATGACTGGTTCGACGATGCCGCCGCGCAACTGGCGGCCGGGCGCTGGAAGGTCTCGCCGGAGAGCAACCGGGTCGGCGTGCGGCTGATCGGTACCGCCCTGCGCCGCGTTCCCGGTTACCAGGACGTGGAACTGGCCAGCGAGGGCCTGGTGACTGGAGCGATTCAGGTGCGCCCCAACGGGTTGCCGGTCGTGTTCCTCGCCGACCACCCGACCACCGGCGGCTATCCGGTGATCGCCGTCGTCGCACCCCTGGCCCTCCCCCTGTTGGGACAGGCACGGCCCGGAGTACGGGTCCACTTCCGTCCAATGGGTTAACGAGCGTTCCATCATGCAACACAACTGACATGTCCCGTTGTGCGGGAGTCCGCCGCGCCGCAACCTGGTCTAGACCACTGTGTGGATTGCTGTACCGATTCTCGACGGCGTGAGGAACCCTGCCATGTCTAGAAAACCTCGCTCCAGAGTCCTGTCCATCGTGGCGTCCGCAGTTCTGGCCATCGCCGGCACGGTCGCCCTCAGCTCACCCGCCGCGGCCGCAGGAAGCCTGCGCGCCGCGTTCGCGTTGTCCGGCAACGTGGGCACGTACACCGTGACCAACGCCGGCACGGCCACCGTCTCCGGGTGGACGATCACCTTCCAAGTGCCTGTCGGCGTCACCGCCACCACCGGCGACAACGACACCGTCACGCAGTCCGGGACATCCGTGACGGTCACCCCGGCGTACTACATCGACTCCCTGGCACCAGGGCGATCGACGTACCCGTACAGCCCGACCGTCCGGTTCAGCAGTGCCGTCACGCCGACGCAGTGCCGGATCGACGACGGCAACTGTGACGGTTCGGCGGACACCCCGCCCGCAGCGCCGGGCAACGTGCGCGTGACCGTGAAGACCACGAAGACGGTGACCCTGGCGTGGAACGCTTCCGTCGCGGGATCGCTCCCAGTCACCGGGTACGAGGTGTACCGCAACGGCACGCTCGCCGCGTCGCCGACGGACACCACCGCCACGCTGACCGGGTTGACGGCGAACACCGAGTACACGTTCACCGTGCTCGCGAAAGACCGCAAAGGCACCAAATCGCCGCTGAGCACGCCGCTCGTCGTGCGCACCAACAACCCCAGCGACGACACCCAGGCGCCCAGCGTTCCGGGCAACCTGCGCTCGACCGGCGCGGACTCGGGCAGTGTTTCGTTGGCGTGGAACGCTTCCACGGACAACACCGGGGTCGTGGCCTATGACGTGTACCAGGGTTCCTCGCTGGTCCTGACCGTCACCGGGACGACCGCTCGGGTGGCCGGGCTTGCACCGTCCACTCAGTACAGTTTCTCGGTCCGCGCCCGCGACGGTTACGACAACACGTCCGCCGCCAGCAACACGGTTACAGCGTCCACTTCGGACATTGTCTCCGGGTACGCGAAGGTCGCCTACTTCGTCCAGTGGGGGATCTATGGGCGGCAGTACTTCGTGCGCAACCTGCAGACCTCCGGCGCTGCTTCGAAGTTGACGCATTTGCTGTATGCGTTCCAGAACATCGACCCGGTCAACCTGACGTGTTTGTCGGGTGTCACCAAGGGAACGACGGCCAACCCGCAGGACCCGAGCCAGGGTGACGGCGCGGGCGACGCCGAGGCCGACTACTCACGTCCGTTCGCCGCCTCACAGTCGGTGGACGGCGTCGCCGACACCGGCTGGGAGACGTTGCGCGGCAACTTCAACCAGCTCAAGAAGCTCAAGGCGCTGAACCCGAACCTGAAGGTGCTGGTGTCGCTGGGCGGCTGGACCTACTCGAAGTACTTCTCCGACGTGGCCGCGACCGACGCGTCCCGC
>CBIMJO010001478.1:0-3042 GCA_966244135.1 uncultured Actinocrispum sp.
CGCCCCAAAGCCCGCAACGGCATAGCTGTAGAAAAAGGACTGTCACCTTTGGACGCCGTCAACGCGGTATCAGCCAGCACCAGCGCCAGATCGGCCTTCCCGGACTGTAACAGCTCCAAGTTGGCAACGCTGGCCTGAGTCGCCACGGCAGTACACTGTAGACCGACATCGGCCTGGTTCACCTGGTCCGCGAGCAACTTCGCGAACGCCAGATAGAACCCGCCCTCCTCGCCGGCCGCGATCGTCAACGGCCGGTCAGACCCCTGAGTGCACCCCGCGAGCACCCCCATCGAAGCCAGCACGAAAGCCCGCCGCGAGATCATGACGCCTCCAACGGAAGCGTCACGTGTACTGCAAGCCCATGGGGCGCGACCTCATCCAACCGAATCCGGCCACCCCGGGCCGTCACCAGCCGCTCGGCGATAGCCAGCCCCAAGCCCGTCCCGTCCGCCCCGGCATCCCCGGCCCGCCAGAACCGCAAAGTAGCCCGCGCCCGATCATCCGCCGACAACCCCGGCCCGTTGTCCGACACGGTGATCGTCGCGATCTCGTGATCGACCGCCCCCGTCACCTCGATCCGCGCGCCCGGCCCCGCGTACTTGATGGCGTTGTCCAGCAACACATCCAGCACCTGGGCCAGCTCACTGTCCGGTATGGACACCTGCGCCGGATCCACAACGGACACACAAATCCGCGAACCCTCAGCCGCGGCAGCCGCTTTCCAAGCGTCCGAACGCTCCCACAACAGCGCCGGAACGTCACTGGCCTCCCCCGAGGCGAGCTTGACGTTGTCCGCCGAGGCCAACGCGAACAGGCCGTCCAGCAGCGACTCCATTCGTTCCACCTCCCCGACACACCCCCGGTAGGTGGCCTGCCCGGCGGGCCGCACCTGGTCGGCCAAAGAGTCGACCCGCAACCGCAGCGCCGCCATGGGGTTGCGCATCTGGTGTGACGCGTCCGCCACCAGCCGCCGTTGCTGCTCGGCGGCCTCGTCCACGGCGTCCGACATCTGGTTGAACGACGCCCCCAACGCCCGCAGCTCCCGAGGCCCCGCCCGCGCCGGAACGTGGGGATGCCGTTCACCCGCGGCCAACGCCCGGACGCCCGTTTCCAGCTGTGCCAACGGCCTCAGCACCCACCGCGACACCACCAAAGCCAGCAGCACGAACAACAATGCCGCGACCAAGGCCCCGAGCACGATCAACAACCAGTCATGCGCCACATCAGAAGCCGCTGCGGCCACCGATGCCCGCAACGCCACCGCGCCCGCGACCCTGGTCCCGGCGCCGACCGGGCGCACCAGCAGCACATCCCCGCTGGACCAGGGCTTGATCTCGGCGGGCGCGGGACCGGGCTGGTTGCGCAGAGCCCCGTCGAGCAACGACATCAGCGAAGGGTCGTCCGCTTTGAGCCCCGCCTCGACCACCGGCCGCTTGCGCGCGTCGACAACGAGCACGCCCTCGTTGTAGAGCTCGCTGTAGGCCTGGACTTCGGCGATGACTTGCGAGGTGTCGCCGCTGTCCCCGGCCTGCTGGGCCAGTGCGGCGAACCGGTCCAGCTCAGCGGTCCGGGAGATCACCAGTTGCTGGGTGCGGGCCGCCGCCATGCTCGTCAGCAGCGGCCACGCGAACCCGGCGAGCGCCGCCGCCGACATCACCAGGAGCACCACCAGCAGGCGGGTGCGCATGTCAGGTTTCCAGCCGGTAGCCGAACCCGCGGATGGTCGCCAGCAGGCCCGGCCGGTGCAGTTTCCCGCGCAGCTGCGTCATGTGCACGTCCAACGACCGCGAGACGCCGACATAAGCGTTGCCCCACACCTCGTCCATCAGCTGCTGGCGGCTGACGGCAGTGCCGATCCGCGAAGCTAGCACCGCTAGCAGATCGAACTCCTTGGTGGTCAAGATGATCTCCTCGCCGCCGACGGTGACCCGGCGGGCGGCGAGGTCGATCTCCACATCGGACACCCGCACCATGCGCACCGGCCGGGCCCGGCTGGCCGCGCGCATGGTGATGTTGTCCATCCGGGCCAGCAGTTCGGCCAGCCGCACGGGTTTCACCACGTAGTCGTCGGCGCCGAGACGCAGGCCGCGGACCACCGAACGCTCGTCGCCGCGGGCGGTGAGCACGAGCACCGGCACGTCGGCGACCTTGCGGAGCATGCGCAGGACCTCCAGGCCGTCGGTGTCCGGCAGGCCGAGGTCGAGCAGGACCAGGTCGGCATCGTGGTGCTTGCCCAGGGCGTCCGCCCCGCGGCTGACTCTGGTGGGGACGTGCCCGCGTGCGGCCAGCGCCTCGCTCAGCGCGTCGCCCACCCCGTCGTCATCCTCGACCAGCAGCACCCTCATGTTCCAGCTCCGATGCAGAAGACGTTTCCCGCATTGTCCAGTACACGATGAGCGAGACCAGGATGCACGCCGAGACGTACCAGTAGAACAGCTGCTCCAGCCCCGCCTTCTTCAGGCCGAGCGCGATGTACTCGGCCGTGCCGCCGAAGATCGCCACGGTGAGCGCGTACGGCAGGCCGACCCCCAGCGCGCGGATCCTGGTCGGGAACAGCTCCGCCTTCACGATGGCGTTGATCGAGGTGTAGCCGGTGACGATGGACAGGCCGATCATCATCAGCAGGAACGCCACGACCGGGTTCTTCGTGCCCGCGAGGATGCTCAGCAGCGGCACGGTGGCCAGGGTGCCGGCGATCCCGAAGAACTTCAGCAGTGGCCGCCGCCCGATCCGGTCGGACAACCGGCCGGCCAGCGGCTGGATGCCCATGAACACCGCCAGCGCGATGAAGTTGATCCAGGTGACCGTGCCCTTGTCGATGTGGCTGGTGTTCACCATGAAGTTCTTCAGGTAGGTGCTGTAGGTGTAGAACGCGACCGTGCCGCCGAGGGTGAGGCCGACGACGATCAGGCACTCCTTCGGGTACTGCAGCAGGACCTTGAGTGTGCCGCGCTGCTTGGTGTCGGTGGTCTCCCGTTGGTAGCTCTCGGACTCGTCCATCCCGCGGCGCAGCCACATCACGATGAGCGCCCCGGTGGCCCC
>CBIMJO010001479.1:0-3030 GCA_966244135.1 uncultured Actinocrispum sp.
CGGCCGCACGGGCTGGAGCTGGACCGCGACCCGGCCGCCATCCACCGGATGCTGGACCTCACGGTGGTCCGCAGGGTGGCCACGCTGCAGATCCCGCCGTCGCACCAGCCGGATCCGCTCGTCGTCGACGGGCACCGGTTTCACCTGATGAGCGCGACAGAGCGGGCCGTGTTCATGATGGGGCTCGCCCAGGGCGATCTCGGCATCGTGCTCGCGGCACCGGGAGCTCCGATGGCGGGCCTCGCGGTGGCGCTGCTCGGCGACGAAGCACAGCAGGACTGGTTCTACGGCCGGCTGCTGGCCGAGCCGACGTGGGCGTTCTTCGCCCTCACCGAACCGCAGGGCGGCTCGAACGCGAGCGGCATGCGGACCACACTGACCCAGTCCGACGGCGAGAGCAGGCGTTTGGACGGCGTGAAACGTTATGTGGGCAACGCTTTACGGGCCCGGATCGGTGTCGCCTTCGCCCGGACCGGCACCGGCCCGTTGGCGGCGACCGCCGTCCTGGTGGACACCGACGACCCTGGGTTCACCGCTGAACCGGTTGCCACCCTTGGTCTGCGCGGTGTCGAACTGGGCCAGATCACGTTCGACGGCATGGCGATCGACCCCGGCCGTATCCTTGGCAGGCACCTGCCGCTGACCCGGCGCGGGCTGTGGGGCTGGCTGCGGACGTTCAACCTGCTGCGCCCGACGGTCGCGGCGATGGGCGTCGGGGTCGCCTCGGCGGCGCACGACTACGTGGTGGCCAACCGGCGTTGCCTGAACCAGGCCGAACAGGACCGGCTGGAACGGATGCGGATGCGGATCGAGCCGGTCCGCCAGCTCACCCTGCGCGCGGCCATCGCTGCTGACGCCGATCCAGCGGCCGGTGAGCTCAGTTCGGCGGCGAAGAAGAGCGCAGCCGAGCTGGCCGAGCGGTGCACCGGCCAGGCGCTGCGGTTCTTCGGCGGATCCGCCATGCTCGACCACCCCTACCTGGACAAGCTGGCGCGGGACGCCAGGGGCATCGAGTTCATGGAGGGCACCGGGAACGTGCAGCGGCTGGCCGTGTTCACCGCGTTGACACGCCGGGGCACCGGGCAGTGATACCAGCCGCCAGGGCGCTCAGCCCGGCCGAGTCGTCCATCGCCTGGCACAGCAGCCATTCCAGGTCGCGCAGGAAGTCGGCGGCCGAGCGCGGCTGCAGGAACCGTGGGTCGGCGCACAGGCTCAGCCGGGCGCGCTCGCCCAGTTCGTTGAAGTACAGGAAGAACTTCGAGCCCTTCTGCCTGCTGTCCTCGTGCGGTTCGATGACCGTCGTGTCCGTGAGGTCTGCTGGGGCCGGTGTGGCGTTGGGGTCGATCGACTGGTCCACCCGGACGTCGTTGAAGAAGCAGTAGCTGCCCGGCTGGAAACCGCGTGGCGGGCAGATCCGTTCGATCAGCTCGTCGCGCAGCCGCGGCGGATACTCGCACGCCCGCAGGGCCAGAAGCGCCGACTTGCTCGCGGAGCGCAGGAACCCGGCGAACGTGTCGCCCTCGATCTCCACGCGCAGCAACGCGTTCTGGTTGAACGGCGCGACCAGTCCCTGTGTCTCGGGCAGGAACCGGGTGGCGACGATGACCCAGATGCCGATGCGTCGTTCGTTGAGATACCACCCCAGCAGCAAGGACATCGCGGCCTGCACCACCACCGACGCACTGATCCGGTGCCGCAGCGCGAGTGTGGTGATCGCACTGGCGAGCGCGGGCGAGGAGATCACCGCCCAGCGCAGCCCGATCTCGTCGTCATCGGGCAGTTGTGCCAATACCGATGGCGGCAGTTCCCGAAGCTGTGTCTCCCAGTGAGCCAAGGCCCGTTCGGCTCGTCGCTCGCCCGCGGCCGTCTGCTCGTAGTCGGCCCGGCCCAACGGCTGCTGTGATCGCGGCGGCAAGGAGCCGCCGTTCAGCAACGTCGTCAGCTCGTGGCTGAGGATGCGCAGGCTCGATCCGTCCGCGCCCATGTGGCTGACGGTGATCACGAGCCAGCGTGGCGAACCCTCCGCACGCACCAGCGCGGCCCGCAGCAGCAGGTCACTGGTGACGTCGAACGGCTTGCTGTGCAACGCCTCCCGGACATCCTGCACGTCCCGGTCGCGATACTCATGCAGCTCAAGGACTCCCGCGGGTGAGACCACCTGGGTGGGCGCTTCGCCGTGGAAGGTGGTGTGCAGCGAGTCGTGCCGTTCCATGATCGTCCGAAGGGCCTGCCGCACATCGCTCCCTGGCGGGACGTCGAGAACCTCCGTCATGTTCGTCGACACGTCCCCCGGCGGCAACCACTTCAGCACGTCCCAGAAGGCCCGTTGCCCCCAGATCAACGGGCCGCTGCCGGGGGTGGCCGTGCGGAACGGGATCTCGTGGATCACTTCAGCCATTGGCCCGGATGAACTTCAGCAAGGCGTCCACGGTGGACAGATGGTCCGGTTCGAGTGTCTCGGGGTCGAACGCCACCCCCAGCTCCTCCTCAAGCTTCATCAGGACCTCCAGCACGGCCGTGGAGTCCAGGTTGAGCTCCTCGAACAGCCTCGTGGCCGGGCCCGCGCCGGGCAGCTCACGGCCGAGCACCTGTTCCAGGACCTTGATCACGGTCTGCTCGTCGGCGACGTCGGGCATGACGGCTCCTTCCTGTTCTGTGACCGGGAATTGCCTGTCCACCATGTCCTCGACGGTGTCGCGGCGGCGGATCAGGTGCGGTTCGCCGTGCTGGACGAGGACTTCGGCCGGATGGCCGTGGCTGAGGAACAGCACCGGGGACGCCGACGGGCCGTACGCGCCGGATCGCTCGATGCCGATCAGGTCGCCCGGCCGCAACGGCGGCAGCTGGGCGTTCTTGACCAGCAGGTCGTTCGGGGTGCACAGCGGGCCGGCGATGTTCCAGGGCTCGGTGTCCGCGCTGCCGTCCCGGTCGAGCACACGGACCGGGAAGTTGCGTTTGGCGAAGGACCCGACGCCCACCGCGGCCATGTGGTGGTTGGTGCCGCCGTCGGCCACCGCGAACCGCTGGCCC
>CBIMJO010001480.1:0-3027 GCA_966244135.1 uncultured Actinocrispum sp.
GGCCTGCACTTTGGAGAGTGCGGTGGACGGGCTGTGGAACCCGTCCGGTCGCGCCTCGCCCACGGCGAGGTGCAGGTTGACCTTCGACGGCACACGAACCGTGACCGGGGGCGGAACGACAGCGAGCACACCTAGCAGCCTACGTGTGCCCACTGTCCTGCCAACCAGCCTGTCCTGCTTGCCACCTGCTACGCGGCCACGCTCCGGGGACCGGCCAGCTGCTGGTGCACGATCGCACCCCGCTCGCCCAGCCACGCCAGCGTCCCGTCGGCCCGCTCACCGCGCAGGCCGATCCGGAACCGGGCCACCGGGGTCTCGCCGAGCCTGCTCAGCCCGCCGCCGATGATCGAGACCTGCACGCCGAACCGGGAAGCGGCCTCCGGCAGCAGCGCGCCGACCGCGGCGAACCCGACCAGCACGACGTCGGCGACGCGGTCCTGGTGGACGCTGGCGGCGCCCTCGACGGACGGCAGCAGCGCCTCGATGGCCTGGCTGCGGGGGTCACGCAGGAGCGACAGCAGGTTGCCGTGCTCGATCAGCTTGCCCGCCTCGAGCAGGGCCACGTCGTCGCAGATCCGCCGGACGGCGGCGGTGTCCTGGGTGGCCAGCAGCAGGGTCACGCCGAGCTCGGCACGCGCCCGGTCGAGCACCGCGAGCACGCCCGCGGCACCGTCGGTGTCCAGCTCCGCGGTGGGGTCGTCGGCGAGCAACACGGCCGGCTCGCCGACGAGCGCCCTGGCCACCGCCACCCGGCGGCGCTGCCCCTCGGTGAGGTCGTCCGGGTAGGTCGCCGCCTTGTCGGTCAGGCCGATCAGGTCGAGCAGCCTGCCGACCCGGGCCCGCCGCTGCGGACCGTCCACACCGGACTGTTCGAGCGGCAGCGCGATGTTGCCCGCGGCCGTGCGCTGCTTGAAGAGCTGGGTTTCCCTGGTCACGAACCCGATCTGCCGCCGGGTGGCGCGCAGCCTGCGGGTGTCGAGCGTGGCGGTGTTCAGGCCGTCCAGCCGGACCACACCGGCGTCCGGGCGCTCCTGCAACGAAACCAGGCGGGCCAAAGTGGACTTGCCCGAACCGGCCGGGCCGACGACGCCGAGCGATGCGCCCGCCGCCACCTCCAGGGAAACATCATCGAGGGCGACGACGTTCCCGTTGCGACTCCAGAAGGACTTACTCAGGTTCTCTACGGTGATCACGGTTACTCCAGCGCAGCACAACGGCGACCGCGGTCGGCGGCCGTCCGGCGTCCGTCAAGGGGACCGTCCTGATAGGACGGAGGCGTTTTCGGGTCTGTCGAAGGGAAATCAGGCGTCGTGGCTACGACATGCGGTAACGGACCGCCTGCCCTGATCGATGACCCGGCGCTGGGTGAGCAGTTTCGCGAACACGGATTCCTCCATCGCTCCTGGCGGTAGCACCTGCCTCGGCGAGGTGGTTGCTGCGGCGTCGCGGAGCCAGGTCTCTCGGCCGCTCGGGATGGATGCACTTGCATTCAAACCGAACAGGACGCGCGTACGCAAGGCCTAGACCACGGAATCGGATGGAATCGGGTGGTACATCACACCAACAGACGAACATCACGCCTGCGGTTTCACAGATCGTGGTCGGATGCTTCCAATATGCGAGAAAAGTCGCGCACGGTGAGCTGCTCGCCGCGCAGCCCGGGATCGATCCCGGCGGCCCGCACGACCGCCGCGGCCCGGTCCGCGGAACCGGCCCAACCGGCCAGCGCGGCGCGCAGAGTCTTGCGGCGTTGCGAGAAGGCGGCGTCCACCAGGCGGAACAACCGCTCCCGGTCGACCTCGGCCGGTGGTTGGTGGCGAACCAACCGCACGAGCGCCGAGTCAACGTTCGGCACCGGCCAGAACACCGACCTGGACACCGTCACAGAACGTCGAGCGTCGGCGTACCAGGCCACCTTGACGCTGGGCACCCCGTAGGCCTTGCTGCCCGGCCCGGCGGCCATCCGGTCGGCGACCTCGGCCTGGACCATCACCAGGACGGTCTGCAGACTGGGCAGCTCGGCCAGCAGGTGCAGGACCACCGGCACGGCCACGTTGTACGGAAGATTCGCCACCATCGCCGTCGGCTCACCCACGTCGGCTTTGGTGATCTTGAGCGCGTCCGCTTCGACAACGCGGAGCCGATCGGCCAGCTCAGGGGCACGTTCGGCGGCGGTCTCGGGCAGTCGCCTGGCCAGCGCCGGATCGATCTCGACGGCGACGACCTCGCGGCACGCGGGCAACAACGCGAGCGTCAACGACCCCAGCCCGGGGCCGACTTCGAGAACGACGTCCTCCGGGGACAGCTCGGCCGTGGTCACGATCCGCCGCACGGTGTTGGGGTCGTGCACGAAGTTCTGCCCGAGCCTCTTGGTCGGGCGGACGTCCAGCTCACTGGCCAGCCGCCGGACCTCAGCAGGCCCCAGCAACGCACTCACCCCGCAAGGCTGCCACACACATAGTCCAACCCTGCGGGTCACCCCTCGTGAGTGCTCGCGAGAGCACTCACGAACGTCGCGTGGTTACGGGAGGCCGAGCTTCTTGCGGCAGGCGGGCCACGGCGCGTAGCCGCGGGCGTCGCGGACCTTGGTGGCGATGGCGATCTGCTGCTCACGGCTGGCGAGGTCGGCCCGCGGGGCGTACGCGCCACCGCCGTTGGCGATCCAGGTGCCCTTGTCGAACTGCAGGCCGCCGTAGAAGCCGTTGCCGGTGTTGATCGCCCAGTTGCCGCCGGACTCGCACTTGGCCAGGCGGTCCCAGACCTCACCGTCGGAGATCACCGGCTGCGGCGGCTGCTTGGTGCCGACCTTCATGATCTTGGGCTTGGGCTGCTTGGTGACCTGCTCGCCCAGCTTCTCGCGGTTGGTCTCCTTGCCGTCCTTGAGCTGGATGCGGTAGGTGACGATCTTCTCGCCCGCGGCGCCCGGGTCCACGACCTGGGTCTGGCCCTTCATCATGGTGTCGTCGTTGACGTTCTGGACCGGCGGGTCGACCGGCCCGTGCTCGTGACGGTCGCGGCTATCCAGTC
>CBIMJO010001481.1:0-3027 GCA_966244135.1 uncultured Actinocrispum sp.
CTGCACGACTACTCCAGGTGGGCTGCGGATGGGCGGTCAGGTCGTCCGGCAGCGGGAGACGGACTTTCGTGCCGTCCCCGGCCGGTTCCGCCTGCGCGGAACCTGCCCGCTTGCCCCGCCCGTCGAGCAGCACCGTTCCGTCGCGGACCGGGCTGACCTTCTCGCTGAACCGCAGCACGATCTCGGCCGGCGCGGTGGCCAGGTGTTCCCCGTTCGATGGTGTCGTGCCGAGCAACTCGGCGTGGGCCAAGGCATTCGGGGCCGACGCGACCAGCCATGCGGCCGCGGTCAGCCCCCCGAACAGCAATCTGTGCAGCAGCCGGGTGCGCACACGTGCTCACTCCTCCAGCAGGCCGAGCTCGTGGGCGACCACCAGGGCGGCGGCCTTGCGGTGCACCCTGAGCTTGCGGAACAGGTTGCCTTGCAGGTTCTCCACGGTCCGCACGGAGATGCCAAGCAGCCGCGCCGTCTGCTTGGTGGTGTGCCCCTGTGCGATCGCGGCGAGGATCTCCTGCTCGCGCGGGGTGAGCGCGAGCTGCCAGCGGCGCCACTCGCCGCCCGGCGGCCCGAGCACCGAGCGCGAGTAGGCCGCGCTGATCAGCACGTATCCCGCGTTCGCCGCCTCGACCGCCGGGGCGAGCAGATCGTCCACAAGGGACGCCGGCAGAACCGTCACGCCGGTGGCGACCGCTTGGGCCAGCAGGTGCTGCTTGGGCTCCTCCGAGGTGATCACCACCAGCCGGCCGGCCTGCGTGCGCCAGCCGGCGGGCGGCGGGTCGATCAGCACGGTGACCGGCTGGATCGTGTCCGAATTGTCGCGATGCCCATTCTCGGAGTTGTCCCGCGGATGCGGCACTTTATCCTGGTCGACGATGACAATATGCTGCCGTTCCAAAGCCTTGCGGGCGCGTGCGGCGAGCGGGCCGTCGAATTTGCGAAGATCGACCCGTAATCCGGGTCTTCGCTCGGGCGTTACGCCGTCCGGTCGTTGTGGTTGAGCCTGGGAGAGTAATCCGAGGCGGACCGCGCTGGCCGCGGCGTGCGCCTGGTTGTGCACGCCGAGCTTGTTGAAGATCCGCTGCTTGTGGTTCTCCACGGTGTGCGGGCTTATCCCGAGTTCCAAACCTATTTGTCTCGGTGGATAGCCGGCACAAACGAGGTAGAGCACTTCGAGTTCCCGCTGGGTCAGCGCGTCCCCGCCGCCGCGCTTGGCCCGTGCGGACTCGATCGCCGAACTCGGCGCGCGGATCGCCGCGAGCAGCGGTTCCAGCCCGCCCGAGTAGGGCACCAGCGCGCTGACACCCGCCTCATAGGCGCGAATCACGTGCGCTGTGGTGAGCGACTGGTGCAGGCCGATCATGCGCATGAGGCGGCCCGGCGGCAGGAGCAATGACACCAGGCGTTCGTTGCTCCACCTTGGTGCGTCTGCCTCGAACAATGCGACAGTTGGCCTACGTAGATCGCATAGCTGAATCAGCTCGGGCCCGGAGGCCGCGGTGCCCAGCATAGTGATATCGGGCTCGCGAGCCAGGTGAGCCGCGAGCATTTCGCGGAACAACCGGTTGTGATGCTGCAGGACAACACTGAGAACGGTTTCCACCATCGGCCGACCCCCGGTCCGTTCCCCCTTAAACCCATCATCGCACACTGACACGGTTAAGAGACAGTCCGGACAAAAATCCGGGACCGCTCCCACAATTGCGCACAAACAATCCGGACAAGCGTCCGTCAGGGTCTTGACAGAGCGTGGCCTTTCGCCTTGGTTGAAGCTGCAAATCATCCTCGATTCGTCGCACGGAGAACAGGCGAGGAGAAACTTCATGAAGCGATGGGCGGCAACGCTCACCCTGGCGACCGCGACCCTGCTGGCCTCCGCCGTGACCCCGGCGGTGGCAGCGGACGCCACCATCGCCGGTATCACCGGCGCCGGCGTGCACAACGCCTACGACCAGGCCACCTTCCCCTGGCTGGTGGACGCCCTGGACTCGGGCGCCGCCATGCTGGAGCTGGACGTGTGGCAGAACTTCCTGGGCAACGGCCGCTACCAGGTGAGCCACGAACCCTGGGGCCCGGCCAACAACTGCTCGTCCGCGACGACCTACCCGGCGCTGCGAACCGGTTCACGAAACCAGAGCTTCCAGACCTGCCTGAACAACATCAGGCTGTGGCACGACCAGAACCCGAACCACCGTCCGGTGATCATCAAGCTGGAGGCCAAGAACGGCTACGACGGCCGGGGCGGCTACACCCCCGCACGCCTCGACGCGATGATCGCCGGCGCCCTGGGCGCCGGCAACATCCTGAAGCCCGCTGACATCAAGGGAAGCTACCCCACCCTGGACGCGGCAGTCCGCGCAGGCAACTGGCCGGCCCGCGCCGACCTCAACGGCAAGTTCATGTTCCTGTTGATCACAGGCGCCTTCGAGGCCGGAAACCCCTTCGACCACTACCACACCCACCTGGAATACGCGGACTACCTGACCAGCCTCGGCACCACCAACCTCAGCTCCGCCATGATGTTCCCCACCCCCAACGGCGCCACCTCCACGGACCCACGAACGGGCGACATGGGCGGCACCCGCGCCCAGTGGTACGTGACGTTCGACGGTGACGCAAACGGCTGGTACAACGGCGACACAAGCTTCTTCACCACAAACCACTACCTCCTGGTGTTCGCCGACGCCCAGAACGTCGCCCCCACAATCGACGGCCGCAACCCCACCGTCCAACAAGGACAGGACAAGATCCGCCAGGTAGCGGCCAAAGGCGCCACAATCGCATCCAGCGACTGGTCCAACCCCCAAATCCTCACCTACACAACCCCCCGCGGCTAACTGAACCCCACAACGCCCCAGCCACAAGCACAAGCACAACCACCCTTGCGGCAGGGGCACAGTTCACTCAGGACCATCCACAACAGACACTCAAGCCCACAAAACCCATTGCCAGACAGACAAGCAGACAGACAAGCAGACAGACAAGCAGTCCCAGCCCCCAACGCGTGCCCGCACCCCATACCCCGCCCTC
>CBIMJO010001482.1:0-3026 GCA_966244135.1 uncultured Actinocrispum sp.
TTGATCACGGTCACGCCGTTGCGGGTGATCCGCACCTCGGCGCCGTTGGTGATCTTGACGTCCGCGCCCGGCGTGACCGAGTCCTGCGGGCCGATCGAGGTCTGCAGCTCCTTGAGCAGCTCGTCGATGGTGACCGCGGTGGTCTGCACCTGCTTGCCGGTGTTGCCGCCGTCGTAGACCATGATGGTCTTGAGCGTCTGGATCTGGACGTTCATCCCCTGGGCCGGCATGGCCATGCCCAGGTCCATCGAGAACTTCGAGCCGTCCATCGGGGCGCCGGCCTGGCGCAGCGCGTCACCGACGTTGCGGGCGCGGACCCAGGACTCCTTCTGCTCACCGTCGACGGTGTACTTCAGCAGCTTGCCGCGCTGGACGACGATCTTGCCGTGGTCGCCGATGGAGGCGTTGGGCGAGGGGCTCAGCGAGTCGTGCTCGCCGGTCTGGATGCCCTCGTTCGCCAGCACCTCGCCGACCGTGCCGGAGTAGGTGTGGACGTTGGTCTCGACACCGTCGACGTCGATCGTGACGGACTTGTTCATCGCGATCGCGGCGGCGCCGCCACCGGTCAGCGTCACGAGCACAGCGGCGATGCTGGCGCGCAGGAAGGTGCGCTTCCAGGTGCGGACCGCGGTGATCAGGCCGGCCGGCGCCTGCTCGGTCCCGACCTCGTCCGCGAGCGTGTCGGGGACGTCCAGGATCGGCGGCAGCAGCGTGGTCTCGGCGTTGATCAGCCGGATCAGCTCGTCGACGTTGACGTCGACGGAGGCCATCAGCTCGTCGGCCTGGGGCCCGAGCGCGGCGTAGATGTCCTGCGGGACGACTGCCAGGTCATCGGAGAAGTCGGGGTACTCGGTGCGCCACTGCCCGTCCGGGCGGTCCATCGTGCTCGTCGCGGTGGACGGCGGCCTGACCGGGGTGAACCAGTCGGTATCGATGTCGAACGCGCTGGTGGTTCTACTGTCGCTGTCAGTCACGGGGTCGTTCCTCCTGAAGGGCGCAAGCCACACGGGGCGCGCAGTCGCTGATCCGGGTCGAGCAGCTACGTGCCTGGCCTTGCTCCTTCACCTACGTCCGGCGCGAGGGGTCGCGCTGTGCGTTTCAGTCCGACGCCCTCAGCCACCACCACGCTTCCCGGATCACTCCGGCCCCGACGCGCGTTGGCTTCGACTGCGGGCTGTACCCGTTCCTGACTACCTTTGGGTACGGTCACGGGACCGTAACGGGTCCCGTCAGGTTGCGCAAACACCCCCGTACATGTTGTGACTTGCGCCACAGCTCGAAGGATGCAGTCGCTCACCCAATCGGCGTACTCATTCACCCGGTGAATCGTGGGATGTCATCGTGGGTAGCCGAAAAGTGCGTTCCGCGGTCTCCCGGACGGCCCAAGCCAGCTCCGAAAGGTCCTCTCCGCGGAGTTCGGCCAGGTCCCGCACGGTGTAGGCGGCGCAGTACGGCTCGTTTGGCCGGCCCCGGAACGGGTGCGGCGTCAGGAACGGCGCATCGGTCTCCACGAGGAGCTGTTCCGGCGGCACGATCCGCGCAGCCGCACGTAGATCGCGTGCGTTCCGGAAGGTGACCGCGCCGGCGAAGGACAGCACGAACCCGGCGTCGACACACTTCCGGGCGAACTCGGCATCGCCGGAGAAGCAGTGGAAGACCACCCTTTCGGGCGGACCTTCGGCATGCAATACGCGCATGATGTCGGCGTGCGCGTCCCGGTCGTGGATCATCAGCGGCTTCCCGACGCGTTTGGCCAGGTCAATGTGCCAGCGGAAGGCCTCCTCCTGCGCCCGCGGCGGTGAGTAGTCCCAGTAGAAGTCGAGACCCGTCTCGCCGACCGCCACTACCCGGTCCCGGCGCGCCAGCTCCTCCAGCACCGCCTTGTCCTCGTCGCCGAAGGTCGACGTCCGGGTCGGATGCACCGCGACGGCCGCGAAAACCCTCGGGTCCCAGGTGGCCGCGTCGGCCGCCCAGATCGCGGAGCCGAGGTCGTCGGCGACCGTGATGACGCGTCCGACGCCAACGCTCGCCGCCCGGTCGACCATTGTGGACACGTCCGAGGCGTCCTTCGCGCCGCACGCGTCCAAGTGCGTGTGCGCGTCGACGATCGGCGCGGGCAGGGGCTCCGGCAGCGGCGGGCGCTCACCTTTACGAGGCGTCATAGCCTAATAGTGTGTCGGCGACCCGTCTGCTCGTTCTCGGTGTGGTCCGGATGCGTGGCGAAGCCCACGGTTACCAGGTCCGGCAGGACCTGCTGATGTGGGCGGCGGACCGCTGGGCGAACGTCAAGCAGGGCTCGATCTACCACGCGCTGAAGAAGCTGTCCGCCGAGGACCTGCTGGCCGAGGTGCACACCGAGGAGAGCGGCCTGGGCCCGGACCGGGTGGTCTACCGGATCACGCCGCAGGGCGAGGGCGACTTCTTCTTCCTGATGAGCAAGGCCCTGGGCGAGCTGGACAGCGGCCCGGCCATGTTCAACGCGGCGCTGCCGTTCATCACGGCCCTGGAGCGCAGCACCCTTCTCTTCCTGCTGCGGTCCCGGATCCGGCAGACCGAGGGCCAGATGTCGGTCACCCAGCACCTGATGGACACCACCATCGCCGAGAAGCCCGGTGACATGGGCAAACCCGCGCACATCCGGGAGATGTTCCAGTACTGGAACGCCAACTCCCAGGGTGTCCTCGACTGGCTGCGTGACCTGGTCGAACGGGTTGAGGGCGGCGAGTACGTGTTCGCCGACGAGAGCACTGCGGCCTTCGGCGCTCCCCCGGCCCGCTAGCTAGTCAAGTTTGACTACCTCTGCGGTTCATGCCATCCTGCCGCTAGTCAAACTTGACTAGCTACTGGAGGGACATCCCGTGATCAAGGCACGCGGTCTCGCGCGCCAGTTCCAGGTCCGCGGTCACACCATCGACGCGGTCCAGGGCGCCGACATCGACGTCTCCCGTGGGGAGCTCGTCGGTTTCCTCGGCCCCAACGGCGCCGGCAAGAGCACCACGATCCGCCTGCTCCTCGGGCTCATCCAT
>CBIMJO010001483.1:0-3025 GCA_966244135.1 uncultured Actinocrispum sp.
CGCGACGTCGGGCGCGCGGAGGAGCTGGCGCAGGACGCGTTGGTGGCCGCGCTCGAGCAGTGGCCGAAGGAAGGTGTGCCCAAGAACCCCGGTGCCTGGCTGATGGCCACGGCCAAGCACCGGGCTATCGACCACGTGCGCCGCGAGCAGGTGCTGGCCCGCAAGGTGCAGGAGCTCGGGCACGAGATCGAGACCGGCGGCGCCAACCCCGAGCCGGACATCGACGCGGCGCTGGACGACGACATCGGCGACGACGTGCTGCGGCTGGTGTTCACCGCGTGCCATCCGGTGCTGACCACCGAGGCGCGGGTGGCGTTGACCCTGCGCATGCTGGGTGGCTTGTCCACCAAGGAGATCGCCCGCGCCTACCTGGTCACCGAGTCGACCATCCAGCAGCGGATCGTGCGCGCCAAGCGCACCCTCGCCGACGCGAAGGTCCCGTTCGAGGTGCCCGCCGCCGACGAACGCCCGCAGCGGCTGTCGTCGGTGCTCGAGGTGATCTACCTGATCTTCAACGAGGGCTATTCGGCCACCGCGGGCGACGACTGGATGCGCCCCACCCTGTGTGAGGAGGCGCTGCGGCTCGGGCGCGTGCTCGCCGGGCTGGCGCCGAAGGAGCCCGAGGTGCACGGCCTGGTGGCGCTGCTGGAGATCCAGGCGTCCCGGTCGCAGGCCCGCACCGATGAGCAGGGCGAGCCGATCCTGTTGCTGGACCAGGACCGTTCCCGCTGGGACCAGGTGCTGATCCGCCGTGGCCTCGCGGCGCTGGAGGAAGCGCACCAGCTGACCGACGAGCCCGGTCCGTATCACATCCA
The DNA here is from genome assembly GCA_966244135.1 of uncultured Actinocrispum sp. Classification (GTDB taxonomy): domain Bacteria; phylum Actinomycetota; class Actinomycetes; order Mycobacteriales; family Pseudonocardiaceae; genus Kibdelosporangium. The sequence goes on from CBIMJO010001483.1 coordinate 816, forward strand.
GGCCGCGATCGCGGCGTGTCACGCCTCCGCACAGAAGCCCGAGGACACCGACTGGAACGCCATCGCCCAGCTCTACGCCGCGCTGGCGGAGATCGTCGCCTCACCGATCGTGGAGCTCAACCGCGCGGTGGCGTTGTCCATGGCCGACAGTCCGGCGGCGGGGCTGGAGATCGTCGACGGACTGCGCGACGAACCCGCGCTCAAGTCCTACCACCTGCTGCCCAGCGTGCGGGGCGACCTGCTGGCCAAGCTCGGCCGGTTCGCCGAGGCGGCCCAGGAGTTCGAGCGGGCGGCCGGCATGACCGGCAACGCCCGTGAGCAAGCCCTGCTGACCGACCGCGCAGCCGCCTGCGCCCGTGGAGAGGCACCGAAGCGATGACCCCGCAGATCGTCGAACGCGAAGAGCAGCCCTACGTCGCCGTCCGGGGCGTGGTCACCATGGAGACCATCCCGGAGATCGCCGACCGGTTCCCCGAGGTCTTCGCCTGGCTGGGCAAGAACGGCATCACGCCGGCCGACGCGCCGTTCTTCAAGTACAACCTGATCGACATGGAACGGCACCTGGAGATGGAGGCCGGGGTGCCGATCGACGCGTCGGTGGCCGCGGACCGGGAGGTGCTGGTCGGGGTCTTACCCGCGGGCCGGTACGCGACGGTGTCGCACGTCGGCCACCCGCAGGAGCTGGTCGAGGTCACCCGCGAGCTGCTCGAGTGGGCCTCCGCCGAGGGACTGGCCTGGGACATGGCCGCCACCGACAAGGGGGACCGGTGGACCGCCCGGCTGGAGCTGCTGCTGACTGACCCCTCGGTCGAGCCGGACATGAACAAGTGGGAGACCCGGCTGATGTTCAAGCTCGCCGACTGACGAAACCCCTGGTCAACCCCTCTGTTGCTGCATGAGTTGACATGCAGCCGTTTGGCTGCCTATTCTCGGACATGCAGCCAGATGGTTGCCTATTGGAGGGGCGAGATGGACGAGGTGTTCAAGGCGCTCGCCGACGCCAGCCGGCGGCAGCTGCTCGACGGTCTGAACCGCCGCAACGGGCAGACGCTGCGGGAGCTGTGCGAGGGGCTGTCGATGGCGCGGCAGTCGGTGAGCAAGCACCTCGCCGTGCTCGAGGCGGCCCAGCTGGTGACCACTGCCCGGCGTGGACGGGAGAAGCTGCACTACCTCAACGCGATGCCGATCAACGCCATCGCCGAGCGGTGGATCCACCAGTACGACCGCGAGCGCGCACATGCCCTCGCCGATCTGCAGAAGGCTTTGGAGGCCACTCCCATGACCGACACGTCGTTCAGCTACACCAGCTACATCCGCACCACCCCCGAACAGCTGTGGAAGGCCTTGACCGAGCCGGAGTTCACCCGCCGCTACTGGGGTGGGGTGGCGCTGCGGTCGGACTGGCAGGTCGGATCCCCGGTGCTGATGTCCGACGGCGACACCGACGACTTCCAGGACCGCGGCCAGCGCGTCCTCGCCGCCGACCCGTACACCCTGCTGTCCTACAGCTGGCACCTCTACCAGCCCGCCCACGCCGAGCTGTTCGGCTGGGACGAGGCCGAACTGGCCGAACACCTGAAGGAGCAGCGCTCCCAGGTGACCTTCGAGCTGGAACCCCATGGCGCCACGGTGAAGCTGACCGTCACCCACGACGGGTTTGAACCCGGCAGCCCGATGATGGAGGCCGTCAGCGGCAAACGCGACTTCAGCGGCGGCTGGCCCGAACTCCTCGCCGACCTCAAGACCCTCGTCGAGACTGGCACGCTCTGAGATTCTCTTCGGGCGGAACTGTCGATCCCGGTGGGCCGCGTTCGTGTGAACGGTGAATGATCGGCCGCAGGAGGGATCGACGATGACACAGCAGCGGTACCTGCTCAGCATCTACCAGCCGGATGGGCCGATTCCGGAGCCGGACGTGCTGGCCGGGATCATGGCCGAGCTGGATGTGCTCAAGCGGGAGATGAAGGACGCGGGGGTGTGGGTGTTCTCGGCGGGGCTGACGCCGCCGAGCAGTGCCACGGTGCTCAAGGCGCAGGGGCGGGACATACTGGTGACCGATGGGCCGTTCACCGAGGGCAAGGAGCATCTGGGTGGGTTCACCATCATTCAGGCCGCCGACCTGGACGAGGCCATGGACTGGGGGAGCAGGCTCGCGCGCGTGCTCAGCCCGCTGAGCATCGAGATCCGGCCGTTCCAGGGATGACCGGCCG
>CBIMJO010001484.1:0-3024 GCA_966244135.1 uncultured Actinocrispum sp.
CAGGGCCGCGGTGAAGAGGGTCTCCTTGCCGCCGAACCAGTGGTTGACCATGGCCGGGTCGACCCCCGCCCGCTTGGCGATGGCCCGGACCGTCGCCCCTTCGTACCCCTGTTCGGTGAACACCTCGCGGGCGGCGTCGAGCAGCGCGGACTTGGTGTCGGCGCCCGCCGGGCGGCGGCCCCGGCGCTTAGTATCCGATGTCACGGCTCCATCATGACGCGCGCCGGTCAAGTTTTCAACAAACGCTGAATTTGTCCCCGGTTGAGAATGTCGTTGGCCGCTCCCGGCAGAATGACCGTCATGGCGAGCGTGCTTGGATCAGACATACCCCTGGCCACCGGCATGGGGGAGATCAGCCTCACCCGCGAGCAGTTCCACGCCCTCGCACCCCATCGCCGGGTGATCCCGGTGGTCCGCAAGGTACTCGCGGACGCCGAGACGCCGGTCGGGGTGTACCGCAAGCTCGCGGGCGACCGGACCGGGACCTTCCTGCTGGAGTCCGCGGAGAACGGCCGGTCGTGGTCGCGCTGGTCGTTCGTGGGGGTGCGCTGTGCCGCGTGGCTGACCGCGTCCGGCGGCGAGGCCAGCTGGACCGGGACGGTCCCGCACGACCTGATGGCCGGCGGCGACCCGTTGGAGATCCTGCAGCACGCGTTCAGGACGCTGCACACCGAGCCGCTGCCCGGGCTGCCCCCGCTGACCGGCGGGATGGTCGGCTACATCGGCTACGACACGGTCCGGCGGCTGGAACGGCTGCCCGAGCTGGCCGAGGACGACCTCAAGATCCCCGAGCTGGTCATGATGATGGCCACCGACCTGGCGGCCCTGGACCACCACGAGGGCACGATCACGCTGATCGCCAACGCGGTCAACTGGGACGACTCGCCGGAACGCAAGGACGAGGCCTACGACGACGCGGTCGCCCGGCTCAACCGGATGACCGAGCAGCTGTGCACGACCGCGGAGCCGACCGCGATGGTGTTCTCCCGGCCCCGCCCGGAGTTCACCCGGCGGCGCACCCGCGAGGAGTTCGGCGCCGCGGTGGAGACGGCCAAGGAGGCGATCCGCGCCGGCGAGGCCTTCCAGATCGTGGTGTCCCAACGGTTCGAGATGAACACCGAGGCCGATTCGCTGGAGGTGTACCGGATCCTGCGGACCACCAACCCCAGCCCGTACATGTACCTGCTGCGGATGGACGGCTTCGACATCGTCGGGTCCAGCCCGGAGTCGCTGGTCACGGTGCGGGACGGGGTGGCGACCACGCACCCGATCGCGGGCACCCGGTGGCGCGGGGTGGACCCCGAGGAGGACGCCATCCTGGAGAAGGACCTGCTGGCCGACGAGAAGGAACGCGCCGAGCACGTGATGCTGGTCGACCTGGGCCGCAACGACCTCGGCCGGGTGTGCTCGCCCGGGTCGGTGCACGTGGTCGACTTCTTCCGGGTCGAGCGCTACAGCCACGTGATGCACATCGTGTCGACCGTCACCGGCAAGCTGGCGCCGGGAAAGACCGCTTTCGACGCGGTGACCGCGTGCTTCCCGGCGGGGACTCTCTCCGGCGCGCCGAAACCCCGTGCGATGGAACTGATCGAGGAGCTCGAGCCGGTGCGGCGCGGGCTGTACGGCGGGATCGTCGGGTACATCGACTTCGCCGGCAACGCCGACACCGCGATCGCCATCCGCACCGCGCTGGTGCGGGACGGCGTGGCGTACGTACAGGCCGGCGCCGGGATCGTCGCCGACTCCAACCCTGCCGCGGAGGACGACGAATGCCAGAACAAAGCGGGCGCAGTGCTCTCGGCCATCGCCATGGCCGGGACGATCAAACCGGCCTCAGGATGAGCGGGAACCCAAGGGACAACGGTCCACCGGCGGACCGCCCACCCCGCGACCGCGTGGCCACCACCCGTGTGCCGGGCAAGCGTCCACTGTGGATCGTGGCCGCGCTGCTGGCCGCTGCCGCAGCGGCGTTGTGGGGTGCGTCCAAACTGCCGTGGCCGCAGTCCGTCCCGGCCGCGTTGACGCCGTTGGCACTGGTCGCGCTGGCGGGGATCGCCGGGACGCTGGCCACGAGCGGCCGGGCGCGCCAGCTGGTCGGCATCCTGCTGGCGCTGACCGGGCTGGCCGCCGGGTGGGTCGCGTTGTCCGGCCTGGAGCAGGGCGCGGCGGTGTTCGCGCGCGGGCTTTCGCTGCTGGCAGTGGCCGCGTTGTGGATCGCCGCGGTGATGCTCGCGCGGGCCGGTCACCGGATGCCGAAGCTGGGCGCGAGCTACCAGACGCCCGCCGCGGCCAAGAGCGGCGAGACACCGGAGAAGCAGCTCTGGCGCGAGCTGTCCGAGGGACGGGACCCCACCGATGGGTGACCCGATGCGCGAGCGTTGCGCCAGTGGGCGCATGCTGACGGTGCACGGCCGACCCGGTGCCTTATGCCCGTCAGGCACGGGGTTAGCATCAGTGCGGCGGGAAGGGGCATACGCGGTGAGCGTTCTCGAGTCGATAATCGACGGAGTGCGGGAGGACCTCGCGGCCCGCGAGGCGTTGCTGCCGTTCGACGTTCTCAAGGAGCAGGCCACGAAGGTGGCCCCGCCCAAGGACGTCATGAGCGCCTTGCGGTCCACGGACGTCGGCGTGATCGCGGAGGTCAAGCGGCGCAGCCCGTCCAAGGGCGACCTGGCGGAGATCAAGGATCCCGCCGAGCTCGCCGCGGACTACGAGGCGGCGGGCGCACGCGTGATCAGCGTGCTGACCGAGCAGCGCCGGTTCGGCGGGTCGCTGGCCGACTTCGACGCGGTCCGCGCCCGGGTGGACATCCCGTTGCTGCGCAAGGACTTCGTCGTCCGCCCATCCCAGGTGCACGAGGCGCGGCTGCACGGCGCCGACCTGGTGCTGCTGATCGTGGCCGCGCTGGAGCAGAACACGCTGGTCGGCCTGCTCGACCGGGTCGAGTCGCTGGGCATGACCGCGCTGGTCGAGGTGCACAACTCCGAGGAGGCCGACCGCGCGCTGGAGGCGGGTGCGTCGGTG
>CBIMJO010001485.1:0-3022 GCA_966244135.1 uncultured Actinocrispum sp.
CACGCGACGGCGGCGAGGGCGATGACGACGGTGATCCCGCCGGCCATGCCTACCGGGCGGGCGATGCCGAAGTCGGCGAGGTACACGAAGTCGGTGTCGCCCAGGCTTTGGCTGGTGGCGACGAGCACGTTGGATGGTTTGACGTCGCGGTGCACCAGGCCGTCGTCGTGTGCCGCTTCGAGGGCCGCGGCGATCTGGCCGATCACGTTCACCGCGTGCCGCGGGTCGAGCGGGCCGCGCCGTACCAGTACCGCCGCGAGGTCATCGCCTTCGACGAGGCGCATGTCGATGAACAGTCGCCCGTCGATCTCGCCGTACCGGTGGATCGGGATCACGTGCGGCTCGCGCAGCCGCGCGGCCAGCTCGGACTCCCGGCGGAACCGGGCCGCGTACTCCCGGTCCGCGGCGAGGTGCGGCAGCAGGCACTTGAGCGCCACGACCCGGTTCTGCCCGGTGTCGAACGCCCGGTACACCTCGCCCATGCCGCCCCGGCTGATCAGGCCCTCGATCCGGTACGGGCCGAACATCGCGGGGTTCATCGCTTTCTCCTGATCGGTTTCGCCGGTCGCTTGCGGGTCGCGGCCAGGACGGTGAACGTGGCGGCGGCGAGGATCAGGCCGGTGACCGTGCCGGCGATGCGGCCGGGATCGCTCTCGAGCGAACCGGCGATGACGCCGAACGACACGCACCAGACCAGCAAGCTGATCGCCACGATCCACCGCCACTTCCGAACGCGCAAAGGCGCGACCGGCGGCGGAGGCGGCGGAGGTGGTGGTGGCGTCCACCACGTTCCGGGAACGGGCGTGACCGGTGCGCGGACCGGAGGCGGTACAACCACAGCGACTTTAGGCAGCGCGACAGTGGAAGTCTTTGCCCACCAGGGAATCGGCGCGGACAGCAGGCCCTCGAGACTCGTGCTCGCCGTCCACGAAGGTGCGCAGCACGCCTTGAGCCGCCCGGACATCGACGCCACATCGGGGTCGGTCAGCTGCCCGATCTCCCACCACGCCTGAGTCTGGTGCGGCGGCGCGAAGTCCTGGCTGCCGAACAGCAGGTTCTCGCCGTTGTGCAGGTGCTCCCACGTCTTCGTGCTGCGCGACAACGCAAGCAGTGACAGGTAGATCACCAGGCCGGGGAACGTGTCCATCCACGGCCCCCACGGACGGTCCGGCCGCTGGTAGTTGCGGTGGCCGGTCTCGGGCGGCGGCGCCGACCCGGCGAACGGCTCGATCCACGCGCTGTCGAAGTCGACCAGCCGCAAGGTGCCGTCCGGCTCGACCATCACGTTGCCGTGCTGCAGATCGCCGTGTGCGAACCGGGCGGACTGCATGCGGCGCACCAGGTTCCGCCAGGAGGTGGCCAGGGCCGAGATCGCCGTGGTGTCCCCGGCCTCGACGAGGTCCTCGATGTGGTTGTTGAGGGTGTGGCCGTCCACCCACTGCATCCGCACCATCGGCCAGGTCCGGCCGTTCACCGTGATCGCGTCGTCGACCCATTGGCTGGTGGCGACGTCCTTGGTCAGGTCGCGTTCGACGAAGTACCGGTTGAGCGCGGTATAGCGCTGCCGGGTGGCCGCGTCGGGCCGGGTGAGGAACCGCAGCGCCTGGCTCTGCCCCTCGACGGTCGCCTTGAACACGATCGCCGACGTGCCGGACGCGGGCATCGGGATGCCCAGCAGCGGGTGCACCTCGAACGTGGCCTGCCGCAGGCTGGGGTGCTGGAACGCGGCCGCCGGATTCTGCACCGCCCGGATGTAGTCCTCGGCTGTGGGCATGTCCATCAGAGACACACCACCAACCGGCTCGGCGGGGTGTCGGACAGCCGGACCCGCAGCAACGTGACGTCGTCGTTGCGCAGCAGCCCACCCGAGCGCTGATCGGCCACCAGGTCGGTGAACGTCACGTCGTGGTCCAACTCCGCGAGCGTGCGCCACAGCGTGTCCTGATCGGCGGCGACCTGCTGCAACATCCAGTGCGCGAATGCATCCGTGGCAACGAAAAGCAGGTCACCGGCGAGCAACTGCCCGCTGCCGAACGTAAGCCTCGCCAGCATCTGCCGCAGCGCACCCGGCCGCGTGTCCACCCCGTCCGGAACCAGGCCGAAGTCGTCCACCGACAACGCCGGGAAGTGGCTGAGCAGCCGGCCCGCGCGGACGTGGAACAGCACGGTGTCGCCAAGCGCGGCGGCCTCCCACCTCGGTTGTGGACCGTCCAGTCCGGACAGTGTGCCGCCGACGAACGTCGCGAACGACCCGTCGGTGCGGAACTTGTACTCCTCGATGACGCTGGCGAACCGGGTGGGCGCCTCGGCGACCCACTGCCGCTGCATCGCCTCGAACCAGCCGGTGAAGGCGTCCGGCGTGATCGGAGGTCCATTGTGGACGAACGAGCTGACCAGCTGCTCCACCCAGCGCAGTGAGTCGTACGCCTCGGTGGCGCCGTCCACGACCACGAACCGGGTCTCGCTGTGCCCGGCGCCGTCCTCCCACTCCCGCGCCGAGTTGCCCTTTTTCTGCCGCTGGAAGGACACGGAGTGCGCGTACATCACCGGTCCCTGATCTCCCCGACCCTGGTGCCGATCTCCAGGAACTTCACCAAGGTGGCCAGCCCGGCGTTGAACACGAAGCCCCGCGCGCCATCCGGGACGTTCACCAGACTCGCCCGCGCGTTGGCCACCATCGTCTTGGGCAGCGGGCTGGAGATGCCGAACAGCTGCGGCCCCGGCTGCGGCAGGCCGTCCGGGGCCACCGGGAACAGCACCTCGGGTGACCCGTCAGCGGCGAGGAAGATGTTGAGCAGCAAGGCATTGCCGTCCGAGGTCGCGATCGAGGTGAGCCGGCCGGCCCACTCGGCCAGCGCGGCGCCGTCGAACGGGTCGTCGGTGACCAGCCCGTCGGTGATGTTGATGACGATGGGAGGGAACGAGTGCGGGTGCGCGGCGGCCCAGTCGTACACGTGCCCGCCCGCGACCGCCTCGGAGGTGGCCGATCCAAGCCTACCCGTTCCCACCGTTCCCCAGGGGG
>CBIMJO010001486.1:0-3021 GCA_966244135.1 uncultured Actinocrispum sp.
GTGGACGGCGCCAACATAAGCGGGTTCTTCCTGCAGAAGGCCGCGGACGGGCGGTTCGCGTTCACCCGGCGGGCCAGCGACGGTGACACAGCCAGTTCCTCGGCCGTGTCGAACGCACCGGCGGTGACCGACCAGTGGCAGCACATCGCCGGGGTCTACGGCGGTGGCACGCTTTCCTTGTACGTCAACGGTGTCCTGCAACAGAGCGTGCCGTACACGACGCCGTGGACCGCGAACGGGCACTTCGTCATCGGCCGGGGCAAGTTCTTCGGCCAGCCGGTGGACTTCTTCTCCGGCGGTATCGACGACGTCCGCGCCTACCCGACGCCCATGAGCGCGGACGCGATCGGCGCCCTGGCATCCAGCGGGTCATGGCACTTCGACGATGGACCCGGTGACTCATCGGCCAACGCGGCGGACGGCGTTGTCCACAATGGAACGTTCGGGCCGGGAGCCGCGGGCAACGCGGTCCAGTTCGCCGGGAACGGCGACGTCACCATGGGCCCGTCGCCCGTGTTCGACACCGGCACGGGCTCGTTCTCGGTCGCCGCTTGGTTCCGCACCACCACCGACGGCCAGATCGTCGCGCACGGCCAGGGTTACGGCCTCGGGATCGCCAACGGGAAGCTGACCGCACGGCTCGGCGGCACGGTGGCGGTCACGTCCACCGGCGGCGGGCTCGCCGACGGCAACTGGCACCACGCCGCTCTCGTCCTGGACCGGGCCGCGCAACGACTGAGCCTGTTCGCCGACGGCGACGCCGCTTCGCTGACATCCAGCGGCTGCGGGACAGTGGTCACTCTGGGTCTGGACGTGACTTCGTGTTCTGCCAGCGGAAACAGCCCCGACCCGTTCGTCGTGGGCGCGGGCGTGACGGGTGCGGTCGACGAGGTCGAGTTCCGGCGGTTCGCCCTGCCCACGGACCAGATCGCCACCTTGGCGGGCGCCAACCAGTTGGCGGTGGACGCGAACGTGCCGCGCGCCAACACCCGGCCGACCACCTACGGCTCGATCCTGGAGGACATCAGCCACTCCGTCGAAGGCGGCCTGTACGCCGAACTCGTGCGCAACCGGGCGTTCAAGGAAGGCACGTCGAGCTGGGCGCTCGTCACCGGCGGTGGCGCCACCGGCTCGTTCGCCGTCGACACCACGACTCCGCTCAACACCGCACTGGACCGTTCGCTGAAGGTGCACGCGGAGGTGCCTGCCGGCGGCAGCGTGGGGGCGGCGAACTCGGGCTTCTTCGGGGTCGCGGCTCGTCCGTCCACGAAGTACACCGGCAGCCTGTTCGTGAAGGCCGCGTCGCCGTGGCCGGCGATCCGGGTCAGCCTGGAGAAGCCGGACGGCACGGTCCTGGCGAGCAAGGACATCAAGGACATCGGCACGGCGTGGGCGCAGAAGACCTTCAGCTTCACCACTCCGCCGACCATCGCCGCGTCCACCGACAACCGGATCGTCGTGTCGCTGCTCAACCCTTGCGGCAAGTGCGCGACCATCAGCGGTGACGTCTGGATCACCCAGGTCTCGCTGTTCCCGCCGACGTTCAAGAACCGCCCCAACGGTGTGCGGGAGGACCTCGGGCAGAAGCTCGCGGCCCTGAAGCTGGGCCTGTTCCGGGTCCCGGGCGGCAACTACCTGGAGGGCAACACCCTGGCCACCAGGTTCGCGTGGAAGAACACCATCGGCCCGGTGTGGCAGCGGCCAGGGCACCAGAACACCGCCTGGGGCTACTGGTCCACCGACGGGTTCGGGATTCTGGACTACCTGCAACTGGCCGAGGACGTCGGCGCCGAGCCGTTGCTGGGGCTGTTCGCCGGCTACACGCTCAACGGCCAGCACGTGGAGCGCGCCGACTACGGGCAGTATGTGCAGGAGGCGCTCGACGAGATCGAGTACGCGATTGGCAGCACGTCGACCACGTGGGGCGCGAAACGAGCGGCCGACGGGCATCCGGCGCCGTTCAAGATGCGGTACGTCGAGGTCGGCAACGAGGACTGGTTCGACGGGTCCGGCAGCTACGCCTGGCGGTTCGCGGATATGTCCAACGCGATCAAGGCCAAGTACCCGCAGCTGACGGTGATCGCCACGACCGGTGGCTACCAGGGCGGTTCGGCCTCGACGACCCCGACCGGGGTCCGGCCGGACGCCGTGGACGACCACTATTACCAGTCGCCGCAATGGTTCGTGGACAACTCGACGCGCTACGACCGGGCCGACCGCGGCGGCCCCGAGGTGCTGGTCGGTGAGTACGGCGCGCAAGACGGCCGTCCGACCGGGACACTCGCGGCGGCGGTCGGCGAGGCGGCGTTCCTGACCGGGCTGGAACGCAACAGCGACATCGTGATCGGCTCGATGTACGCGCCGGTGCTGGTGAACGAGAACCAGCCGAACTGGCCGGTGAACCTGATCGGGTTCGACGCCGCGGCCAGCTACGGCTCGCCGTCGTACTGGGTGCAGCAGATGTTCGCGAACAACCTGGGCAAGCAGGTGCTGACCGCGCGGCTGAACGAGCACAGCCCGTTGCGCCAGGCGGTCACGATGACGACCAGCGGCGGGCGCAAGACGTTCTACGTCAAGCTCGTCAACCCCACGAACCAGGTGCAGAACACGCGGCTCGCCCTGACTGGAGTGTCCAGTGTGGACGGAACAGGGACTCTGACCGTGCTGACCGGGGATCCGGCGGCACACAACACGCTCGCGGCACCGTCCACGGTGGTGCCACAGAAGAAGCAGGTGAATGGCTTGGCGGCGACGACAAAGCTGACGTTGCCCGCGAACTCGGTGTCGGTTCTCGTGATCACGGGTCGGTGAGTGATGGAACCTCTTGTTGTCGGTGTCGACTTCGGTACGTTGTCCGGCCGGGCCGTCGTGGTCCGCGTCCGGGACGGCGCCGAACTCGGCTCCGCCGTCTACGACTACCGCAACGGCGTGCTCGACCGCACGATGCCCGACGGGCGGCCGCTCCCGCCGGACTGGGCGTTGCAGGTCCCGAACGACTACGTCCAGGTCCTGCGCACGGCG
>CBIMJO010001487.1:0-3005 GCA_966244135.1 uncultured Actinocrispum sp.
CGGTGGTGCTCAAGGGCGCGCTGGTCTCGCCCGGGGGTGACCTGCTGGCGACCGCGCAAACCCTGACCACGCCATGGAACGTGCTGGACGGCATGCAGACCGTGCTCGAGGAGATCGGCCGGCACAAGGACCTGCTCGTCTGCTCCTCGGCCGGCGGCGGGCTGCGGCTCGCGGTGGTCGGCCAGGAGCGGCTGATCAGCGCCGAGGCCGGCTACCGGGTCGCGCTCTCGGCGGGCGCGAAGGTGGTGCACGTCTTCGCCGGGTACCTCGAACCGCCGAGTATCAAGGCGCTCAAGGAAAGCCGCCCCGACGTGGTGCTGCTGACCGGCGGCACGAACGGCGGCGACGACAGGGTGCTGCTGCACAACGCCAAAGCCATGGAACGGTTCCGCATCCGCGTTCCCATCGTGCTGGCGGGCAACGTCGAGGCCCAGCCCCGGGCGCTGGCGGAGATGTCCCGCCGGACCGTTGTCCCCACGGCGAACGTCCTGCCGGACGTCGGCGATCTGGACCCGGAACCGGCGCGGGCCGCCATTCGCGAGGTGTTCCTCGACCACGTCATCGGCGGCAAAGCCCTGTCGCGAGGGCCGACGTTCAAGAGGCTGGTCAAGATGGTGACGCCGGACGCCGTGCTCACCGGCGTCTCGCAGCTCGCTAGCGAGGACGCGGTCCTCGTGGTCGATGTCGGTGGCGCCACAACGGATGTCTACTCGTCGGTGTCCACAAAGGACGTCGAGACCAGCGCCGTCGCCATGCCGGGCGACATGCGCACGGTCGAGGGCGACATCGGGATGCGCTTCTCCGTCAAGGGAATCGTCGACGCGGCCGAAGCAGATCGGCTGATCAAGCCCGGCGAGCTCCGCAAGGAGGCCGAGCGGCTCGCGGAGGAGATCGACTTCACGCCGCGCAACGAGGACCAGATCGCCGTCGACCTCCGGCTCGGCACGCTGGCGGCCATCGTGGCGATCCGGCGGCATCTAACACTGTTAGGGGGTCGGCTCGGGCCCAAGGGCGCCGGTCTGCTGATCCTGTCCGGCGGGGTGTTCCGGCACGCCGAGGACCTCACCGCGGTGATCACCGCGCTGCGCCAGGATCCCGTCCTGCGGCCGGTGCTGCGCAACGCCAAGGTGGTCGTCGATCACTGGTACGCCCTGGCGCCCGCCGGCCTGCTCGCCAACGCCGGGAACACGGCCGCGGCCAGGCGGCTGCTGGAAACAGTTGGCCGCGTTGACCGCCTGTCACCGCTTGGTTAGCTTTCGCCGGGTGACCGAGATAGCCGAACTTTACGGTGATGCACTGTTCGCCCATGATCACGATCTGGAGGCGGTGCGGCTGGACGCGATGAGCCGGATGCACGATCCGGCCACGCAGGCCCGCCTCTCGGCCATCACACGCCCAGGAATGCGCTGCCTCGATGTGGGCGCCGGTCTCGGCCGTGTCTCCGGCTGGCTCGCCGACCAGGTCGCGCCGGGCGAAGTCACCGCGCTGGACAAGGACGTCAGGCTGCTCAACGCGCTGCCCGACGTGTTCCCGACCGTGCAGGTGGTCGCCGCTGACATCAGCGACAACTCTCTCGACCTAGGCAGCTTCGACCTGATCCACGCCCGGATGGTGCTGATGCACCTGCGCAACCGGCGCGAGGTCTTCGCCAGGCTGGCGTCCTGGCTCAAGCCCGGCGGCTGGCTGGTGCTGGCCGACGCCATCCAGTCCACAATGGTCAGTCCGCCGGAGAACGCGTTCCGGCGCCTGATGGAACTGCACTGGGCGACCCTGGAGCGGTCCATCGGCACCGACCGGACCTGGGCGCTGAACTACCCGGACCTGTTGCGGGGCGCGGGGTTCAAGGACGTCGGCGTGGAGCTCTACCACCCGCCGGTGAGCCCCGACTCGGCCGCGGGACGGTTCTGGGCGCTCAACTTCGGCCACCTGCGCGAGCGCATCCTCGCCGACGGGCTGGTCGACGAGGACCTGTTCGAGCAGGCCGTGGGCGTGATGAACGAGCCCGACTTCACCGAGCTGGGCATGGGACTGGTCACGGCATGGGGCCGCAAACCCTAGCCGCCCACCGGATGGTGGCCCGAGGGCGTGTCTGATGGATCTCGATCGCGATAGCCGGGCCGAGGCGGCCCCTGACGCCGCTGTGTCCGACTCGAGACACCCAAATGACAACCAGTATTCGCGGTGTTCCGGCGGCGACGCCAGGAACCACCTCGCAGTGACTCGATTTCGGCCTCCGGCCGGGGCAGCCTCTCATCGACCGAGATCCATCAGACACGCCCTAGTCCAGGCCGGCCGCGATGGCCACGGCGGCGTCCCACTCCGGATCCGCGAGGTAGTCGCCGTGCCGGCGGACGCCGGGCGACCAGCGCTGGCCCGGCACGGCGTGCGGTGCGGGGTCCGGCAGCCAGTGGTCGCTGCCCAGCACCAAGGCGCCCGCGGGGGTCAGCTCGGCCGACTCCAACGGGCCCGTGGTGCCGTCGGGCCGGAACCCGACACCGATCACCTTCGAGTCGAAGACCTGCCGCCGCCATGTCGTCACCGCGCCACCCAACGGGTCCGTGCCCCGGCACAACGCACGCCACCGGCCTGCCAGCAGGCCATGCAGCTCCGCCAGCGACTTGTGCGGGACCACGCCAGGGAACGCCCGCGGATACGCCCACTGCAGCGGGGATCCGGCCGTGACCAGCCCGACCCGTTCCCGGTCGGTCGGCGGCAGCGTCTCCATCAGGCGCGACACCGCCACCGCCGCGATCAGGCTGCCGTGACTGTGCCCGGTGATCACCACGCGCGTGTTGCGGTCTGCCAGGTGTGCCGCGGCCCGTGCGGCGACCTCGGGGATCACCTTGAGCGCGTAGCAGGGCGGCACCACGGGGTGCGCCTCGCGAGGCCAGAAGCAGGCCAGGTCCGTGAGGATGCCCAAAGACCTTGCCGTGTCGGGTTTTCTGATCGCCTGGTAGACCAGCCGGACCAGGTTCGCCGCCAGGAAGCCGAGGGCGAGGATGCCC
>CBIMJO010001488.1:0-3002 GCA_966244135.1 uncultured Actinocrispum sp.
ATAGTGGACTGTGCGGGGCACCCGGTCCCATGTTCCACTTCCGGCACAGCGAGTCACCAGGCCGTGGGCTGCCAGTAGCCGCAGCGTTCCGGTAAGCGGACGTTTGCAGGCGTGCGCCTCGTGCTGAAGCTGGCGCAGGGTGCGCGGGGACCCGGCCAGCGCGTCCAGGATCTCCACCGCGCGGTACTGGCTCACCAGGAACGTCAGGTCCATGCCCGCCACCGGGCGACTGTAAGTACCGCCTCGGCGCGACGAGCCTGGATCTGATGGCGCACCTACGGTCCGGGTGACGAAATTTACGCGATCCCTACGCCGTTTACGGGATCCATACGGTTTCAGGCCTGCGAAAACCGTGTACAAGGTCCCTATTCTGCTGGCGTGCCGTCTTCGACCTCGTTGTTCAAGCGGTTGGTACTCGGTCGGCCGTTTCGCAGCGACAGTCTGGGGCATACCCTGCTGCCGAAACGGCTGGCGTTGCCGATCTTCGCGAGCGACCCGCTGTCCTCAGTGGCCTACGCCACCCAGGAGATCCTGCTGATCCTCACCCTGGGCGGACTGGCCTACCTGCACCTCGCGCCCTGGATCGGGGTCGCCGTCGTGGTCTTGCTGGCCACAGTCGTGTTGTCCTACCGCCAGGTGGTGCGCGCCTATCCCAGCGGCGGCGGCTCGTATGAGGTGGCGTCCAGGAACCTCGGCCGCACAGCGGGTTTGATCGTCGCGGCGGCACTGCTGGTGGACTACATCATGACGGTCGCGGTGTCGGTCGCGGCCGGGGTGGACAACATCATCTCCGCGGCGCCCGGCCTGAACGACTTCCGGGTGCCGATCAACATCGGCTTCATCGTGTTCCTCACCGCGATGAACCTCCGCGGGGTGCGGGAGTCCGGGCGGACGTTCGCGATCCCGACCTATGCGTTCATCGCCGGCGTGATGCTGATGATCACCCTCGGGATCGCGCAGACCATCGGCGGGCACGCACCCGTCGCGGAGAGTTCCGGCTTCGACATCCGCCCGGAACAGGTGGGGCTGAGCACGTTCGGCGTGGCCTTCCTGGTGCTGCGGGCGTTCTCGTCCGGGTGCACGGCGCTGACCGGGGCCGAGGCGATCTCCAACGGGGTGCCGGCGTTCCGCAAACCCAAGGCGCTCAACGCGGCCCGCACGATGGCCGCGATGGGGATCGTGTCCATCGTGATGTTCGCCGGGGTCACCGTGCTGGCCATCATCACCGACGTCCGGTTCGCCGAGAGCACCTGTGACCTGGTCGGGTTCGCCGGGGCGAACTGCGCGGACGTTCCACAGCGGACGGTGATCGCGCAGATCGCGGCTGCGGTGTTCGGTGGCGACCACTCGTTCCTGTTCTACTACCTGCAGGCCAGCACCGCGCTGATCCTGATCCTGGCCGCCAACACCGCCTACAACGGGTTCCCCCTGCTGGGCTCGATCCTGGCGCAGGACCGGTTCATGCCCCGCCAGCTGCACACCCGCGGCGACCGGCTGGCGTTCTCCAACGGGATCATCCTGCTGTCCGCCGTCGCGGTCGCGTTGATCTACGCGTTCGACGGGTCGGCGACCCGGTTGATCCAGCTGTACATCATCGGTGTGTTCACCTCGTTCACCCTGTGCCAGGCGGGAATGGTCCGGCACTGGTCGAGGGAACTGGCCAGGGCGACCGAACCGGCGCAGCGCAGACGGATCCATCGGGCCCGGATCATCAACGCGTTCGGCGCCACCCTGACCGGCCTGGTCCTGGTGGTCGTGCTGGTCACCAAGTTCACCAACGGCGCCTACCTCGTGGTGATCGCCATCCCGTTGCTGTACCTGATGATGCGCGGGATCCACCGGCACTACACGAATGTGCGCGAGGAGATGGTCCCGGACTCCGACAGCTCGATCCCGCCGAGCCGGGTGCACGCCGTGGTGCTGCTGTCCACTTTGCACAAGGCGAGCCTGCGGGCGATCGCGTTCGCCCGTGCAACTCGGCCGGACACGCTGACCGCGATCACCGTGAATGTCGACGAAGCCGACACCCTGGCCCTGCGCAGGCAATGGGACGACTACAACATCAAGATCCCGTTGAAGGTGCTGGAGTCGCCCTACCGCGAGATCACCCGGCCGGTGGTGGACTATGTCAAGAACATCCACCGGGCCAGCAGCCGGGACATCGTCTGCGTCTACATCCCGGAGTACGTGGTGGGCCGGTGGTGGGAGAACCTGTTGCACAACCAGAGCGCGCTGCGGCTCAAGGGCAGGCTGCTGTTCCTGCCCGGCGTGATGGTCACCAGCGTGCCCTGGCAGCTGCAGTCCAGCGAAGCCCGTGCGCGGCAACGAGCCGAGCACAGCCCGGGCGAGGTCCGCCGCGGGCTGGGCCAGGACTGACCGCTCAGCCCGCTTCCCGGTCCATGCTCCCGGTGGTGACGAACACGGCCCGCCTGATGATCGCCTCGGCATGGTCGCCGAACCGAAGCTGGTCGAGCCGCTCGTCGAGGCTTTCGCGCATTGGTCCAGCCTAGGGACCGGACCGTTGTGACGCCGTCAATCCGCGGCCGCGTGCCGTCAACAGCGCGTCAATCTTCCGGTTTCCTTGGCCGGCTGGGGGTTCACTGGGACAGTGCGGACAACTATGGAGCGATGGCCCCGGCTGCGGGCCATGTACGGCTCGGCGATGGGCTTCGCCGGCGCTGTTGTGGCCGCGTTCATCGCGTCCGGTGCCGAACGGGAACCACTCGCCGCACCAGTGGTCATGGTCGCGGTTGTCGCAGCCGTGACGACGGTTGCCGGTGCGCTCGTCGCGGCCGCGCAGTGCTGGTTGTTCTACGCCAGTTTCGTGATCGGCCACACTGGACAGCTTGCCCTGAACGGCGTGACCGGACACGCGGCTGTCGTCCTGCTGGTGACGGCGATCGCCATGACCACGGTCGGCGCTGTGCTGCATCGGTTCACCCGCGCCATCCCCGTCCCGCACCCACGGCAGCCCCGCGCCGGTCAGGATCGCCTCGACCTCG
>CBIMJO010001489.1:0-3000 GCA_966244135.1 uncultured Actinocrispum sp.
TCGGTGGCGTCGATGACGGGGTTGGTGCTGTTGTTGAGCCAGACGCGGATGCGGGGTCCATCGGTCTGGACTTTGAGGTGATATGCGCGGCCTTCGATGACGGGCGTGGAGTAGGTGGCGATGTCCGCGCCCGGCCGCCAGAGTTTGACCAGGCCATTGGTGTCGATGTTCGCCGTGTACCCGACGCCGTCGGCGTTCGCCCGGAAGGTCAAGCCCGTGGCGGTGCCATTGGTGACCGACAGGTCTCCTTCGTAGGTGAAGTCGGTTCCCGTTCGGTCACTGAGGTAGAAGCTGTCCTGGGATGTGCTCGCGTGCAACCCGCTCGGTGTCACGGTCCAGATGCCGGTCGTGGTGGTCCATGGCCCTGAGGAGAACGCTGTGAAGCCGTCCGGGCCTGCGTTCAGATTCTGGACGGTTGCGGCCCCGTTGAAGACGTTCGCGCCGAACCGGCCGATGGGGTAGGTGCTGTCGGTGGCGTCGATGACGGGGTTGGTGCTGTTGTTGAGCCAGACGCGGATGCGGGAGCCGTCGGTCTGGATCCTGAGGTGGTAAGTGCGGCCCCGGACGATGGGGGTGGGGTACGTGGCGATGTCCTTGCCGGGCCGCCAGAGTTTGACCTGACCGGCGGCATCGACATTGGCGGTGTATCCGGCGCCGTTGGCGTCGGCGTGGAAGGTCAGCCCGCCGGCCTGCGCGGAGTCCAACCGGATATCGCCCTGGTACACGGCGTTGGCGCCGCTGCTCGCGCTCACATAGAAGCCATCTCCGATGGTTTGCGCGTGCTTGCCCCCGCTGGTGTCGGTCCAGGAACCGCCGGCGGCGTGCCACGGGCCGTCGAGGTTGCTGGCAAGTGTCGGCTGTGCCGTTCCCCAGCTGGTGCTGAGCCGGGTGAAGGTCGCACTGTCCAGTGTGACCTTGCCGCCGGTGGCGAACAGCCGGATGCCCTGGCTGACCGCGGCCGAGTCGAAGTCGACGTTGTCGGCCACGGAGAATCGGTTGTGGTCGCTGAAGACCTCCAGTTGGCCGCGGTCGACCAGCAGACGCATGGTGAGCTTGCCGTCACGGGGTTCGAGTGGCTTGCCGTACAGCGTGCGGGCGGACATGTCGTACATGACGCTCCGGTCGGCGGTGCCGTCCGAACGGCTGTGCAGGTCGAAGCCGAACTGTGTGGCGGTCGCGTTGCGCACGTCGAACTGCGCGGTGATCTCGTACGTGTCGGCCTTGATACCGCCGAACAGGTTGCCGGTCGAGTCGACTGTCCTGTTCTGCCAGGACTTGCTGTCCGCCCGCAGGGAGTCGAGTCCGGTCACCGGAGTACGGGTGACGAGTGGCCCGTCCGGCGCGCTGATCAGGCCCAGCACCACCGGGAAGGTGGCGTTGCCGGTCCAGGTGCTGCCGTGGTTGCCTGCCTGCCAGGCCATCTGCACGACCCGGCCATCCGGCGTGTTGGTGAACGTCTCGGCCGCGTAGAAGGTGCCGCCGGCGTACGTGGTGCCCAGGTTCATCTTGCGCGGCCGGGTCTGGTCGGTGCGGAACGTGGTGCCGTCGAAAGAACCGACTACATACTCGCCCGTCGCGGACGTCAGCACCCACCGCTGGTCGTCCACCCGGCCGTCCAGTGGGAGCGGGAACAGATCGGGGCACTCGAACAGCCAGGACGCGGCGTACCGGCTGGCCAGTGTCCACTTGAGCAGGTCGGGTGAGGTGTAGACGTTGACGCCGTTGCCGCCCCCGTTGGACCAGACCACCATGACCCAGCGGTGCCGTGTGGCGTCCCAGGTCACCTTCGGGTCGCGGCTGTCCGCCGGGATGTCGATCTGCTTGCGGCCCTTGTCATACGCCTGGAAACTCTGCCCGTTGTCGTTGCTGTAGAAGATGCTGACGCCGTCGGTGTTGGAGAACACGACGATCGGGTCCAGCGGACCCGTCCGGAGCCCAGACGCGTTGTTCGTGTCGACGACACCGCCGCCGGACCACAGGGTTCCCTGGTGCACACCGGGTTCCAGCGCGATCGGTTTCTGCGTCCAGTGCACCAGGTCGGGGCTGGTGGCGTGGCCCCAGTGCAGGGTGTCCCAGGCCAGCCCGTGCGGGTTGTGCTGGTAGAAGAAGTGGTACAGCCCGTTGGCGTACACCAGGCCGTTCGGGTCGTTCATCCACCCTGCCTGCGGGCTGAAGTGGAACTGCCCCCGGAACGGCTCCTGGTAGGTGGTCGGCGGGTACGGGAACTCCGGGTAGTCCCAGACGTTTCCCGCCGCCGCGGGAGTTCCGCCGAGGAGCGCGATCAGAGCCATCCCCAGTACCCAGGCTTTCCGCACCATGCGAACCCCACCTTTCCGAGGCTGGCCGTTGTTGGCGTTCGGGCTGCGGTCCGGCGGGCAATCACCGAATCCGCGTGATCGATGTCAGCCGGGTCCAGTTGTTGTTGGCCTTGCCTGAAGGACGCGGCCTGTCGTGCTGATTCCGGCGTAGCAGCCGCGGTGGCGTCCGTCCCGGTGGTGGGTTGGGTGACATCGGCGTCGTAGACGAGGTTCGAGAAGTTCGTGTCCGGCAACGCCTTGCCGCCGAACGACGACGTGGCCTGCACTGCGGCGACAAGGCAGCTCAGCCAGTTTCTCGTCATTTTCTCGTCCCATCTGCTACTCGCTTCGGGCGGACACGACGGTCAGCTGTACGGGCAATTTTACAACGTTGTAAATCTGTGGACAACGAGTCGCGGCAAGGCTGTCCGGATCCTGTCCGCCTCACTCCGGCTGGTGGCGGTGTTGTGGCAGGTCCGCAGGCTGCGGAGGCCGGTCGCGCGAGACATGGCTTGACCGATAGGGGCCGTCACGCTATGCAGGCCATTGTGGCCGAAATCGCCGGGCTGGCCGACGGTCAGCTGAATCAGCTGGGGCGCGGCTTTTCGGCGGTAGCCCGCATGGTGGCTGTGGGACTGTCGAGCCTGGTGTCGCAGGTTGCCGAGGTCGCCCGTTAGGCGCACCGGGCCGGCCGCGGTGCCTT
>CBIMJO010001490.1:0-3000 GCA_966244135.1 uncultured Actinocrispum sp.
TGCAGGGACGCATCGTCCGGCTTCGGCCGGACAGGGCATGGTGACGAATACCCACGCCACGCGTGCACGGTTGCGCACGTTGATCGCGGCGACGTGATCGGCTGGGCCAGCGAGCCCGCATGATCGACAATGGAAAATGTCACGACTGGGACGATTTCGTTGTGTGACAGACCTGCATCGTGGACAGGTCTGAGAGGTGAACGCCGGATCGACGAACTGCACCGGAACTCCGGCACGCCGAGCCTTGTAAGCAATCGTCCGTTCGAGGTGGGCGAACGACCAGGAGCTGAGTGTGGCCCGCTGGTGCCGGCGGAGCCGTACCCGGTCGCGGATGCCCGAGAGGTTCTCCAGGGCGATCCCGCGACCGGTGCGTTCGGCAACGGCCACAATGGTCTTGGCGATTCGGTGGTTGATCTGATCGGCGTGCCGCCGCTCCTTGCGGCTGCGCTTGCGCAACAGCCGCCTCGCTGAGCTTGAGCGTTTGGTCTGCAGCTCAGCGCGTTTTCTCGCCTGCCACCTGCGGTAGCGGCTGATACGGCGCCCCTGGTGATTCAGTCCGTCACTGGTGGTGGCGAGGTTGACGATTCCGCGGTCTACGCCGATCCAGTCGACAGGCTCGGCCAGTGGCCGCTCGGGAACCTCACAAGTCGCGATCAGCAGCCACTTACCGTCACGGCGAACGACGTCAGTCTGCCCTTGGCGATGTTGCTTCAGCAAAGCCAGATGATCCGGATTTCCGGCGAACGGGATGCCACGCATACGTCCGCTGACCGTCCAGATCGACACTGTGCGTGCGTCGTGCTGCCAAGACAGACAACGATCGTCGAACGGTTGTGCCGCGTCATCGCGCACCGAGATGGGCTTGGCGAACGCCTTGGCCTTGCGCTTCCCACTGAGCTTCGCCGCACGCAAGGTCGTGTACGCGTCGACGACCTTCTTGATGACGAGCTGGGCTGTCTGAGCTCCGAGTCCACGGGCCTTCAGCCCCGCGTACGTGAGACCGCGCAGGGGGTACTCGCGTGTCACCTGGTTCTCGAAAGCCAGCCTGGCGACCCAGTTGGCCGCTTCGTTGCAGGTTCGCAGTGTCGTGACCAGCGCCGCCTCCTGCGCGGCATCAGGGAGCAGCTTCACCTGTACAACGATCTTCACACTGTGTGACGGTAGCTATCGTTCGTGTGTTGGCAGGGAGGCTGGCCGGGACCGTGTGGAGTGGCGTGTGATTTCCAGCGGGCCGTGGCGACGCAGCTGAAATGACCGACCTGCTCCCGTAGGGTTGTTCGGTGGCTATCGAATTGATGTTGACCCCGCGTGAGCCTCGCCCCAGTGATGCGGCGATGCGGCGGGCGTTGCGCCGCGCTAGCGATGGATCCACGCTGGACGTCACCGAGGTCGCGGTGCTGCTGCAGGCCCGCGGTGCGCAGCTGGACGAGCTGATGGCCGCGGCGGCCCGGGTCCGGGACGCGCACCTGCGCGCCGAAAACCGTGTGGGAATAGTCACCTACAGCGGTTCCGTGTTCATACCACTGACTCGACTGTGCCGTGATCGTTGTCACTACTGCACTTTCGCCACCGTTCCGCACCGGCTGCCGACCGCGTACCTGGAGCGCGACGAGGTGCTCGAGATCGCCCGCCAGGGCGCCGCGGCCGGCTGCAAGGAAGCCCTGTTCACGCTTGGCGACCGACCGGAGGAACGCTGGCCACAGGCCAAGAAATGGCTCGACGAGCGCGGCTATGACTCCACTTTGGACTATGTCCGCGCGATGGCCGTCGCGGTCCTCGAGGAGACCGGTCTGCTGCCCCATCTGAACCCGGGAGTCCTGTCCTGGGAAGAGCTGTCCCGGTTGCGACCGGTCGCGGCCAGTATGGGCATGATGTTGGAAACCACGGCCCACAGGCTGTGGAGTGAACCGGGGGGCCCGCACTATGGCAGCCCGGACAAAGAGCCGGCGGTCCGGCTGCGCGTCCTCACAGACGCGGGCCGGGTCGCCGTGCCGTTCACCACCGGGATCCTGGTCGGCATCGGCGAGAACCTGACCGAGCGCGCCGAGTCGCTGCTGGCCATCCGCGGTATCGCCCGGCAGTACGGGCACATCCAGGAGATCATCGTCCAGAACTTCCGCGCCAAGCCGGATACGGCGATGCGCGGCATGCCCGACGCCGACCTGCACGACCTGGCCGCCACGGTCGCGGTCGGCCGCCTGCTGATGCCGCCCGGCGTGAGCGTCCAGGCCCCGCCGAACCTGGTCGGCGACGAGTTCCAGCTGCTGCTGCGGGCCGGTATCGACGACTGGGGCGGCGTTTCGCCGGTCACGCCCGATCACGTCAACCCGGAGCGGCCGTGGCCCGCTCTGGACGCTTTGCGCGAGCAGACCTCCGAGGCGGGTTTCGAGCTGCGCGAGCGTTTGCCGGTGTATCCGAGGTTCCTGCGGGGCGCGCCCGGCCAGTGGACCGACATCCGGATCTCCGAGCACATCTCGGCGGTCTCCGGCGAGGACGGGCTCGCGACCGATGTCCGGCCGGTCGGGCGACCTTGGCAGGAGCCGGACGGCGGCCTGGACACCGTGGGCCGGGCCGACCTGCATTCGACGATCGACACGACCGGGCGGACCTCCGACCGCCGGGGTGACTTCGACTCCGTCTACGGCGACTGGGAGGAGTTGCGCAAGCAGTTGCCCAAGGCGCCCGAGCGGCTCGCTTCGGACGTGAAGGCAGGTCTGGCGCTGGCCGAGTCGAATCCGGGCAGTCTGCTGGACCCTGCCAACGCCGATCTGGCTTTGGCGTTGATAACCGCCGACGGTCCCGCGTTGGAGACGTTGACGCAGCTTGCGGACGCGGCACGCAGGGACGCTGTCGGCGACGACATCACGTACGTCGTCAACCGGAACATCAACTTCTCCAACGTCTGCTACGTCGGCTGCCGGTTCTGTGCGTTCGCGCAGCGGGAACGGGACGCCGACGCCTACCGGCTGTCCGTGGACGAGGCGGCCGACCGGGCGCAGG
>CBIMJO010001491.1:0-2996 GCA_966244135.1 uncultured Actinocrispum sp.
CGGACCGCCTCTGCAAGCAGGCGATCCCGTTCGCCGACGCGCCCCCCGGTCATCGGCGCCTGGGCGACCGTGTCGTTGTCCTCGTCGTGGTAGCGGTCGATGTGGTCGACCGCCGCCCGCACCATCCGCGCGACCGGCAACCGCCCCGCGACCAGACCGGCCTGGTTGCGTCCGGCGACCGCGTCCAGGTACGCGGGGATCCGCGAAAGCCGTTCCAGGTAAGCACGTTCGGACTCGTCGCTGGTCGGCACCACGCGCGGGATGTACGTGGCCAGCCGGATCGCTGGGGCGGAAAGGAAGTCCGCCATCTGGTGCTCGACCTGCCGCGAGTTGATCTTGTCGACCATGGCGGCGGTCTGCTGCAGGACCACACTGCGCGTGACGCTCGGTTCCTGCAGCTCCGCCGCGGCCGCGATGGCGAACGCGCGGTCCTTGAACCGGGTGTCGGCGTCCTCGCTCAGATCCCGCAGCTCGTGATCATGGCCGGGCAGGCCGACCAGGCTGGCCTCGAGCGGGTCCTCGGCGCCGATCAGCTCGAGCAGGTCATCGGCGATGCCGTCGATCGTCATCCCGGTCATCTCGCCGACCACCTCGCGACCACCTCGTCCAGCACGGCCATCGGCAGCGGGCCGCTGCCCAGCACGAGATCGTGGAACGCCTTGATGTCGAAGGCGGTCCCCAGCTCCGCGCGGGCGCGTTCGCGCAGCCGCAGGATCTCCAGCCGGCCGACCATGTAGGACAGCGCCTGCGCGGGCATCTCGATGTACCGGTCGGTCTCGCTCTGGATCTCCACCTCGGACATCACGGTGTTGGTCCGCAGGTAGTTCACCGTCTTGGCCCGGGACCACCCGAAAGCGTGAAGACCGGTGTCCACGACCAGCCGCGCGGCGCGCATCGAGTCGGACGCGAGCATGCCCAGCCGGGCCAGGTCGTCGGAGTACAGGCCCATCTCGTCGGCCAGCCGCTCGCTGTACAGGCCCCAGCCCTCGATGTAGGAGTTGATCAGGGCGGCCCCGCGCAGCTGCGGCACGTCCTTGAGCTCCTGCGCGATGGTCATCTGGAAGTGGTGCCCGGGCACGGACTCGTGAAACGCGATCGACTCGGAGACGAACCGGTCCCGCTCGGTCGCCTTGTAGGTGTTGGCGTAGAAGATGCCGGGCCGGCTGCCGTCCAGCGCGGCCGGGTAGTAGTACGCGCCGGCCTCGTTCTCCTCGTCGGCCTTGGGCGTCGCCCGCAGCTCGCACCGCTGCGAGGGCAGGATGCCGAACCAGTCCGGTGCGGCGGCCTCGGCCCGCTCCATCGCCGAGCGGGCGCCCGCGAGCAGCTCCTCCGCGCTGGTCCAGCGCATCGCCGGGTCGGTCTTGAGCCGCTCATGCACCTCGGCGACCGTGCTCACGCCGAACAACCGCGAGCCGATCTCGACGTACTCCCCGGCGAGCCGCTCGATCAGGTCGAGCCCGGTCTGGTGCAGCTCCTCGGGCGACCGGTCGGTGGTCGTGTGCATGCGCGCGAGCGCGGCGTACGTCTCGTCGCCGTCGGTGATCCAGCACAGGCCGGGCTTGTCGTTGCTCCGCCCGCTCGGCGCGATCTCCTGCCCGAGCACCTGGCGGTACTCCGCGAACGCGGGCCGGACCAGGTCATCCAGCAGCCGGTCGCGCTCGGCGGTGTTCGTGACGGAGACGTTGCGCAGCGGGTCCTCGGCCGGGTTGGCCAGGTAGTGGTCGAGGTGCGAGATCGCGAACTCGGCGCGGGTGCGGACCGGGGTGCGGCCCGCGGCGACCCCGGCGCGGTGCCGGGCGACGGACTTCGTCAGGTACCCGGGGATGTTCGACAGCCGGGTGAAGAAGTTCTGTTCCTGCTCGGCGGTGGCCGGGCGGACCAGGGGCAGCAACGACAGCAGCCGGGTGATCGGCGAGATCAGCAGGTCGGCGACGGCGTGCTCGATCAGTCTGGAGTCCATCCGGGTGGCGATCCCCTGGGCCTGGTCGACCGCGACGGCCTGGGTCACCCAGTCGTCGGTGTCCAGGTCACGGGCGGTCTGCGCGAGCTGCAGCGCCCGGGCCTTGAGGTCGGCCTGGGCCTCCTCGGACACGTCGCTGAGCCGGGCGTCCGCCCCCGGGTAGCCCTGCACCGTCTCACCGAGCGGGTCCTCCTCGACCAGCAGCTCGAGCACCTCGTCGGCGATAGCCCTGATGTCGGTCACGCGTCCCCCATTCGGTCGGCCATTGCTACCACCACATCATGGAACGGTCTGATGTCGCCAACCGCCCCCGCGTATCGATTCTCGCTGTTCAGGTAGACAGGAGGCATGCGAATTCGACCCGGGGGCGCCGCCGACCTGAACACGATCATGGCCATCGGCGACGAGATCATGGACTGGTGTCCCGGCCGTGGCCGAGCCCGAGCTGTTCATCCGGCTGTTGCTGTCGTCGCCGCGGTACCGGGGCCGGAAGGTCGGCTCCGAGCTGCTTACCTTCGCGCGGGCACAGGCCGAGGCCAAGGGCGTGCGACTGTTGCGTGTGGACTGTTACGCGGGCGGGACCGGTGAGCTGGTGCGGTACTACGAGCGCAACGGGTTCACGCGGACCGAGGCGTTCGTCATGGATGCCGGGAACTGGCCCGGTCAAGTGCTTGAGCAGCGGTGGTGAGCGCGTCCCTCAGCTCCTTGTCCAGCTGCGCGATCACGTCCGCGACCGGGCCGCGAGGCGCGACTGTGTAGGTCTGCCCGGCCCACAAGGACATCGCCTCGGCGTCGCCCTGCTGGGCGGCGGCCGCGCGGATCGGCTTGGTCATGTTGTGCACCTGCGGGTAGGCGGCCGGGCCGTCGTGCTCGCTGAGGAACCGGTTGACCTGGCCACGTGCGGGACGGCCGCTGAACGCGCGGGTGAAGGTCGTGTCCCGCCCGGTCTTGAGCGCTTCCCGTTGCGTCGCCTTGGTTCCCGCTTCCGGGCTGGCCAGGAACGCCGACCCCAGCTGGGCCGCCACAGCGCCCGCGA
>CBIMJO010001492.1:0-2996 GCA_966244135.1 uncultured Actinocrispum sp.
CCGCCGAGGAACTCGGTGTGGTCGGTCTCGACGCCCATCCGCGGGCTCCGGCCGAACCCGAGCCGGCGACGGGCCATCTGCACCGACAGGTCCTCGGTGGTCACCTCGACCCCGGCGACCATGCCTTCGAGGACCGCGACCAGTGCGGGTCCGTGCGACTCCCCCGCAGTCATCCAGCGCAACACGGGACGATCCTGTCATGAGTTGCCAGCTCACAGCCAACCCGGGTGCCCGCGCTCGGACAGCCAGCCGGCGAACTCAGCTGGGGTACGCACGCCGTCCTCACAGACCGCCGTGTACACATCCAGCCCGCCGACCGCTGCCGGGTACTCCGGCCGCCGGTGCCACACGTCCTTGATCCACAGCACGGCTTCCCGCTGCTCAGGCGTGATCGTGTCGCGCAGGCGGTCGTGCCATCCGGTGACGTTGGCGTGCAGGTCGTGCAGCCACAGTGAGAGATCGACGCTCCAGGCACGGTCCCCGTGCTCGATCTTCACGCCCACGTGGAAGCGCTCATCCCGGCGGTGCTCTGTTGGACACCTCGGCCCGCGCTCGTCGGCATAGTCCAGTCCAACCACCCCGGGCAGCCCGACCAGCCGCGTCATCAGGCCCAGCACGTCCTCCGGCGTGAAGTCCGGGCCGGCCAGCACCATCACGTCGAGCTCCGGCCAGGTCATCAGCCGGGACACGTAGCTTCCGGTGACCAGCACGGGTCCGATGTCCTGGAGCAGGGGCAGCCCGCCGAGAACCTCGCCGGCCTCGGTTCGCAGTGCGTCCTGCCGCTTGTTCAGTTGTCCTGGGTCGTGCATCCGGTCAGGTCATCACAGGGGCCCCTTTCCTGGCGAACGGGTTTGTCAGGGCTCCTCGTAGGGCTCGGGGGTGCTGTTGTAGACGCGGCCTTCGGGGCTGGTGAACGTGAAGGTGCCCGGCGTGGGCTGGGTGACGGTCCAGGAGCTGCGTTCCTTCCAGAGGTTGTGGAACCGGCAGTAGGCACCGGTGTTGGCCGGTCCGGTCACACCGTGGTCGGCGTGCCGGATCGTGTGGTCGATCTCGCTGCGCTCCGCCACCGCGCTGCAGCCGGGCACACGGCAGGTGCGGTCGCGGGCATGGATGTAGCGGGTGAGCGCCGGGGACGCCCGTCTACGACGGTCGTCCACGAGGATGTTCCCGGTGGGATGGCTGATGATCCGCCGCCACTTCGGGTCCTCCATCAGTTTCCGGGCCCGCTCGGGGCCGCCGCCCGCGTTGAGCAGTTCGAGGATGGTCGACGAGATCGTGGCGTTGACCATGACCTGGAAGCGGTCGGGGCCGAGCACGAGATCCATCACCACATCGGCCTGCCGTTGGCCGTGCGAACGGGTGTCGGCCTTCGTTTTGGCCTTTCTCGCCAGCTCGTCGATCCTTCGCTTGGCGGCGGTCGTCTCCTGCTCGGTGAGGCTCGCGCTGAGCTCGGCCATCCCATCGAAACACGGGAACTGATACACATCCCGTTGATCTCGGGCGGCCTTCTCCCGTTTCTCGCGGGATCTCGAGTCCACTCTGGACGACGTGACCCGAACCGCCTCCCGGAACGCCCCGAGGCTCGACCGCGGTCCCCGCTCCAGCACACGCTTCTCGACCAGCTGGGCATCCTCCTCGGACAGGACCTTGGTGAGCTCGGCCATCGACTGGGCGCGACGGTGGTCGATCTCCCCTTTCTCCAAGGCTTTCAGGGTCTCCGGGAGGCGCGCGACCAGATCCCGGGCCTTGCGGATCTCCGTCGCCGCGGTCAACGGCGCGATCCCCAGCTCCATCGAGACCTCCTCCCGCGCCCCATCCGCGAGATCTATGCCGGGCCTCGTCGGCGGCCGCAACTCCGCGAACCGCGCCAACGCCCGCGCCGTCCGCGCATCACACCACGCGATCGCCTTCTCAGCGTCAGCAAGCACATCCAGACACTGCGCCGCCGTCATCATCCCGATCGGGATATCCGCGGGCGGCCGAACATCCCGGAACTGCAACAAGAACTCTTCAGACACCGTGAAACCTCCATGAGTTTGGGTGTGCCACTAGGCAGCACAAGGGACTGCGCGTGCCGACTCTCGCGGCGGCGCAGGTTTCTGGGGCCGGGGGTCAGCCCGGGATGGCTAAGCGGCAGCCCGTTGCGGCGCGGGACTGTGCCGGGATGCCGCTCAACGGAGTGGGGTTATGGCGGCGTGGGAGGGCGCAGGTTCTTGGCGGAATGTGTTGCACGGGAAAGCCTTTGACGCGGGGTGGATGAGAGATTCTTGGCGATGGGTGGTATTCGCGGGCATGGGAGAGCCTTGGTGTTATGGAGCCGGAGCGCGCATGGCCAGGAGCCAGGTGGCTACGAGGAGGCCTGGGGCGTGCGGGATACGGGCTTGAAGGGTCGCAGGAACGCGGGTAGAGAAGGACATGCGAGGACCAACAGGCTCGCGGGCACGGGCCACAGGGCGTGCCCGACCGACAGATGCGACACAACCAGACGTGCCACTACGGATGGCGAGCGGAACGCGAGTGGTCGAGAGAATGCGCCTAGCGGGGAAGGCACGGGTATGGACGGTTGCGGAAGCGAGCGGAGGTATTGAGGTGCGGGCGGGAAGAGCTGCAGGGAGCTGGAATCGTTGGCGTCGAAGGAAAGCGAGAGGTCGAATGGCGGCGGTACGGACACGGGCGGTGACCGAACCGGGAGCGTAGGCAGCGATCGGGGCGTGATCGCAAGCGGCGGTGGCGGTGTGAGTACGGGGAATCGTGCGAAGTTGGCAGGGGCGGTGAATGAGGAGTGCGTCGGGAGTGTGAACAGAGGTCTCTGAGCCGGCGGCAGCGGAGGTGGGTGTGCGGACGGGATTGGGGCGGCAGGCGCGTTGGGCGAGATGGACAGGTTTGAGTCGATGGTGGCGATTGTGGTGGTGGGCTGGTTTCACGAGATGGACAGGCTGGGGGCGGTGGGCGGGGTTGGGTTGTCGGAGAGGGTTGCCAAGGGAGAACGGGTTGGG
>CBIMJO010001493.1:0-2995 GCA_966244135.1 uncultured Actinocrispum sp.
TCCTCACCGGAGCCACCATCAACATCGACGGCGGCTTCACCACCTGACCGCACCACAGTCGATGTCCTCAATGGACTGTGCCGGTGTGCTGGATGTTGCGACCAGCGAAGAAATTTCACAACGCCGTGCTCGATCGATGCTTGTAACGAATGAGTCACAACCGGTCACTCGGCGATCCTTGCGGCCGTCCGGCCTCGAACCGTGTCATGTCCGTATGACACCAAGGAAGGGGCGGACATGCGAAGACTCTTCGCGGCGTTACTGGGCGGGCTTGCCCTGATGTCCATGGGCACGGTCGTTGCGGCGGCCGCCGGCGGCCCGGTGCCTGAGCCGGTACCCGAGCCGGTGCTGTGTGCGTTGGCGGTCGAGCTCCCGCCGGCGCAGCCCGGCGAGCTGCCCGTGCTGGAAAATCCGGTCAGTGCCTCGATCGACGCGTTGGGGTGCGACCCCCACACCAAGGGCCGTGCCACCGGTTTCAGGCTGATGGCAGACGCCAGGGTCGCGCTCGCCACGGTCAGGAGCGAGGCGGCGTTCACCACCGATGCCAATGGCGTCACGCAGGTGCGGATCAACCCGTCGGTTGTTGGGAAGAACGGAGCGCAGGCGCGTGGAGCCAGCGTCCGGTACGAGGTCACCGTCACGATCCCGCCCACCCTCCCGGCCCAGCCTCAGCCGAGGGTCATCACGAAGACGGTGGACGTGACTGTTGCGACACTGCAGAACGACGGCAGCATCGGCGGGACCAACTTGACCGCCTTCGCCGCCGGGGAGATCCCGGTCGGGGCGACCGCGGACGTCAGATTGGTGACGGGCACGGTCAACGTCGCGGTCGGCAACGTCGTGATCGCTGCGACAGCTGACTCGGAAAACCTGCCCCAGCTCAAGAAATGACACCGACCAGGCAGTGAACTAGTGGCCTGTCCCGGGAGGTTGCTGGTCTTGTTCGGCGGATCCAGGTTTCCGCTGGGCGCGCCGGCGGAAGCGGGTTGTACCAGTGCCTTTCGTCGGTGCGGTCCTGCTGTTGAATGTCGCTGCGGAGCTGGGTCGTCGACAAGGCCGGCGAACCTTTCGAGACAGGCCACTGGCCCCAGGCGCTGCGTTCCTTTCCTTGTCAGGCAAGGGAACGCGGCGCCGCTGTTCTTCTTCCAGCCGATCCGTATCCGCGAACGGGCCGAGTGGACTGTCACACGCTCGATGGCCGGGGAGACCGATGGGTGGGCGCCGCGGCCCGGCTGCAGCAGGAACCTGTACCCGTCAACGAGGCGAGCGAAGTAGTCCGGAGCGTGTGAGCGAACTTTGTCCTCGGCAGTGGAGTATGCGGGCGCCGGTGCGCAGACCGGTTTCCACAACGCGCCAGCCGGTTCCTGCGTGGAAGGGCAGCCCGTGCCGAACCAGGTGGGCAGGCAGAGGCCGGGGCCCTCTTGCCTAGCCGCCAGGTCCTGCCGGTGCTGCGCTGCGGCCTCGAAGTTCAACCGGGACATGGGTTACGACGCGATCGTCATCGCCAACTCGACGTCCAGCCGGGCCGAGGCGGTGCGGGAGTTCGCCTCTCGACCGAGGCGTTGCCCGCTGAGGAGGGCGGACACCACCACCGGCACGGAGAACCCGCCCAGCGAAACTCTGCCGTGCGCTCGGCAGGCCAGTATGTCGATGGTCGCGGGCGAAGTGGTCCTGCAGTGCGGATCCACCCTGATCGCGTTCGGCTGACAGTCTGGTCGTATTGCTATAGGTGTTCCCGTTGTGGCGCGGTTCAATGGCATGGTCTGTGGTCGGCGCGAGGGGAATGCATCATGCGAAAGTGGACCGCGGCCGTCGCCGGCGGGACCATGCTGGGGGCGGCCGCGTTGGCAGCGGTCACGTCCACCGTCCGCAAGGACAGTTCAACGGGTCAACGGTCGCCCGCGAGCGAGTTGGACGACCGGATCGCGATCCGCGGTCTGGTCGAGGCCTACGGGCGGCATGCGGATCGCCGCGAACCAGGGCAGCAGGCTCGTCTGTTCGCTGAGGACGGGCGAGTCACCTTCTATGGCATGGGTGCCGCCAACGCTCCCATCGGCGTCCAAGTAGGACACGCTGAGCTGAAGGCTGCTTTCGCCACGTTGAAGGCATTTGACACCACGACACACCTCATCAGCGGGCACACCGTGACGATCGAGGGCGACCGGGCCACCGGGGAGACCGCGTGCATGGCCTATCACGTGTTCAGCGAGTTCGGTCAGCGCATGCTGCTGCAGATGGCGATCCGGAACTTCGACGTCTTCGTCCGTCAGGATGGGCGCTGGTACATCGCCGAGCGCAAGATCATCGTCGACTGGACCGACCGCCGCCCCTCGCAACCCTAGGCCACAAATGACAGCTTGGCGCCCGGCCGCGGGGTGCCAGGCGTGCGGTCAGGGTGGTTTGACCGCCAGTGCACACCGGCGAGAATTTTGATCAAGGTTGATTTCCCGGCGCCTTTGGTCCCCGCAAGGCCGTGCGCTTGACCTCGTTCGAGGACGAAGTTCGCGCCGCGCAAGGCGGTCACGTCGTTGAAGCACTTTGTCAGTGCCATAGCAGCCCGCCCGCAACCTCGCGGTGCATCTGCCGGTTGGTCGCGAGGTTGCGGTGCAGGTCTGCGCGGGTTCTATGAGATGCCCGCGGCCTCGCGGGAGTCCTCGCGGCCGTCGTCGGCTTTGGTGGCCTCGTTGGCCAGCTGGCTGAAGGACGCGCCGAAGGCGCCGATGGGGTACTCCACGCCACCTACTTTCACGAGGTAGCCCGGTTCGCGGGCGTTCTTGGCGGCTTCGAGGGCGTCCATGACGTTGTTTCCCTGTTTGTTGCCGAAGAGCTTGCGGGCGAGGTCGCCGAGCTTTTCGCGGGGGATCCGGTTCAGCTCGTTGATGGGCCGCATCAGTTGGTCGTGGTTGCGGTAGCCGCCCTTGGTCCAGGCGTTCCACGAGCTGGCCGGGATCTCCTTGGGCGGATCCATGGTGGGCATGGTGTCCGCGCGCTTCGG
>CBIMJO010001494.1:0-2977 GCA_966244135.1 uncultured Actinocrispum sp.
TGACACACGTACCGTGTCGTGACCGTGTGTTGGCCGATGCGAAACTTTCCCTGTGCACCAGGTTATGCGGTTGATCTCACGCCGTCACGCGGATGGCAGCCGTCCGGGGTTCCGTTCGGACGGTCATCGGATAGCGCTCGCGATCGAGGGCGGCAGCAGCCGGGGCACGTACTCCAGCGGCATGGTGATGGCGCTGGAGGAACTCGGCCTGACCCGGTGTTTCGACGCGGTCTACGGGTCGTCGGCGGGGGCGTTGAACGGCGCGTGGCTGTTGTCCGGGCGGGCGCTGACCGGGATGCGGGGGTGGTGGGACCCGGAGATCATGCGGAAGGTCATCAACCCGTGGCGGTTCCTGCGCGGCCGCCCGGTGTTCGACACCGAGTACCTGGTCAACACGGTGTACCAGGAACTGACCCCGATGGACTTCCCGGCGATCCTGGCCAACCCGGTGACGTACCACCCGCTGGCCACCGACGCGGACACCGGCGACTCGGTCGACCTGCGGCCGTTCATCCACCAGGTCGAGGACCTGCAGAACGCGTTGCGCGCCAGCACATGCCTGCCGATCCTGGCCGGCCGGTCGATCAAGCTGGGCGGCCGCCGGTTCGTCGACGCGGGGGTGGCCGAGCCGCTGCCGTTCCGCACGGCGCTGAACCAGGGCGCGACGCACGTGCTGATGCTGCGCACCAGAAGGGCGACCGAGCGCCCTGCGAAACCCTCGCGCGGCCAGGGAATGATCGTGCCGCGGTACTACCCGGGCCTGCGCAAGGTGTGGGACGAGCAGTACGAACGAGACATGTCGGACGAGCAGCTGCTCAAAGAGCTGCCCGCGGTGATGTCGGTCCGCCCGCCGACCGACGGCCCGGACATCACGGCGACCGAACGCGACCCGAAGGTGTTGCGCCGCGCGGTGATGTTCGGCCGCCAGGCCGTGCACGCGGTGCTGGCCTCCTGATCGGCGGTCATTCCTCGTCGACCAGTGACACGGAGGTGATCCGGTGCAGCGCGAACCGGTGCAGCTCCGAGCGGGACGAGTCCAGTCCTTCGAGGACACCCGCGCCCACCCGGGTCGGTTCGATCACGCGCTGTGAAGCGGTTCCGTGCGCGTCGACGTACCCGATGAACACGCTCCGCCGGGCGTTCACCGCCTCCTGCAACAAAGCCAGCGTCGCTGACGTGTCCGCACCCGCGCCCGCGGCGGGGGAAACCGTGCGGCCACGGCGAGTTCCCGCGGCCCGGTCACCCGCCCGGATCGCGCTGATGAGGTCGGACAGCTGCTCGTCGGTCGGCGCCTTGGGCAAAGTACCCGACCGTGGCCGCTGCCGGACCGGCACCCGCAAACCCTTGGGACGCAAGTCAAGCAGCTGACCGTCGGCGCCCTCAGCGGAAGGCGCGAACCCGGCGTGCCGCAGTTCCTCCAGCACATCGGCCAGCGGCACCGGACTGACCAGGACTCCCGGCGCGATCTTGCGCAGCTCCAGCCGGACACCCGCGGGACTGCCGGCAACCTGGGCCAGCAGCACGTCATCGTCACACCGCAGGAACGACATCGCCGCGCCGCCACGCAACAATCCGTGCCGGCGGGCCACGTCGTCGATCATGTACGTCAACGCCTGCGGGATGGGTGTCCGTGAGCGCGCGCGGAACATCTCGTGCAGGTCGGTGGAGGTGCGGCCGGCGTCGAGCGCGCGGCGGATCGATCCCTCACTGACGCGGTAAACCGTTGCGCCACCAGCGGACTCGACGTCCGCGACGAGCTCGATCTCCTGGCGCAGCACGGGTTCCAACGGTCCGGGCGCCACGATGGTCAGGTCCGCCTGGACGAGCACGTGGTCCACCGGCGCGGGCATCGCCTCTGCCATCCGCTTTGCCGCCGCAGCCGGGCCGTCCTCCAGCAACGCGCGGCCCGCGGATGTCAACGCTCCCAACGCGACCAGACCCAGCGCCGTGGCCTCACGAAGGGTCCAGATCACGACGTCGTCGCGCACCCGCCCACCGCGCCGCGGCGCCCGCCACGCGAGCAGCCCAGCGACCTCCTCGGGCGAGTCCATTCCGGTTCCTGGCGGCAGTTCGGCGAGCGCGGCCAGCACCCGGCGGCGCCCGGCCGGTGCCAGCGGCCGCCTGAGTTCCTCGGACAGCGGGGACATCGGTTTGTCCTTGGCGTCCTTCGCGCCCGCCAACCCGGGCAGCCGCGGCAGTTCGAGCCACGCCAACGCCAAAGTCGCCCACTGCTGGGCAGGAGGGGCCGCGAGCCAGACGTCGGCGTGGGTGGTCGGTGCCCACTGTGGACTGGTCGTGTCGGTGTCGACGACCATGCCGGCGCCAAAGGCGACCTCGGCGATGAGGGTGACGAGTTGCTCGTCCGCGCTGCCCATCTCGCGCCCGGCACGGCGCAGTTCGCGGATGCCCAGACCGCCGGTGCGCAACACCGGCGGCGGCTCGCCGGACCACAGCGAGATCAGCGTTTCGGTGTGCCGCAACAACTCCATCGCCTCACCGGCGCCGGTGCCGTCCACAGTGGCCGGGTTGTGGCCGGTGGTCTGCACGGCAGGCGGGCTGACCCGGAGCTGGCCCATCGGCGCCGCACCGCGCAGCGCGAGACCGACCTGCCGGGGCAGTTCCACCGTCTCGGCGTCGCGGCGCATCAGCAGCCCGCGGGCGAGCAGGCGCTGGATCGGGGTCCTGGCGTCCTCCAACGGAAGCAGCGAGTCGGCGTCCTTGGTGCGCCCGGTCGGCTGGCCGTCCGCCAGTGCGGTGAGCACCTTGCGTTCCGGCTCGTCCAGCGCGGCGATCAGCGCGCCGATGTCCTGGCCGTCCAGCGAGGGGGAGTAGCGGCCGAGCCCGCCCGGGAACGGCCCGGCGGCCTCCCGCGCGGCCGGCACGATCCGCAGCTCGTCCTCGGCACCCCAGGCCAGCCCGAGGTCCAGCAGGGTCCCGATGGCCTCGCGGACCCGCTTGCGTGGCACCTTTGTGCCCA
>CBIMJO010001495.1:0-2975 GCA_966244135.1 uncultured Actinocrispum sp.
ACCTGGTAGCGGCGCATGTCGACGATGTGGTCGACGTGCTCGATGTCCACCGGGCACTGCTCCACGCACGCGCCACACGTCGTGCAGGACCACAGCACCTCGGGGTCGATGATGTCGCCGACCAGGGACTTCTCCGACTCGGCCAGAGCCAGTACGTCGATGCCGGCGTGTGAGTCGAGGCCGATCTCGTCCCCGGCCATGTCCCGCTTGCCTCCGGCCAGCAGGTACGGTGCCTTGGCGTAGGCGTGGTCGCGCAGCTGGGTGATGACCAGCTTGGGGGACAACGGTTTCCCGGTGTTCCACGCGGGGCACTGGGACTGGCAGCGGCCGCACTCGGTGCACGTGGTGAAGTCCAGCCAGCCCTTCCAGCTGAAGTCCTCGACCATGCCGGCGCCGAAGACGTCCTTCTCCGGGTCGGCCTCCTCGAAGTCGAGCAGCTTGCCGCCGCTCATCATCGGCTTCAACCCGCCGAGCGCGGTGCCTTCGTTGCGCTTGAAGTAGATGTTGAAGAACGCGGTGAACCGGTGCCAGGCCACGCCCATGGTCTTGTTCCGCGAGATCACGATGAGCCAGATCATCGCGCTGAAGATCTTCATCGCGGCGAACGCGGAGACCAGCCAGGGCGCGGCCGGGAGCAGCGAACCGACCGCGTGCGTGACCGGCGCGACCCAGACCGGCTGGTCGAAGGAGCCGTTGGCGTACTTCGCGGCGCGGATGCCCAGCACGCCGATGCCCTCGATGAGCACCACGGCCTCGACGAAGTAGGCGGCCTTGAAGTTCGACCCGGCGAACCGGGACTGGCGATCGGCGCGGCGCGGGTGGTTGCGCTGGCGGATCAGGATCAACGCCAGGATGCCCAGGATCGTGGTCACCCCGAGCAGCTCGACCAGCACGTTGTAGACCGACCAGTGGTCGATGACCGGCAGCTCGAAGCTTGGGTGGAAAACCTCGCCGTAGGCCGCCACCACGCTCAGGATCAGGCCGCCGAACCCGGCCATCACGAACCAGTGCGCGATGCCGACGTGGCTCCACTTGAGCATCCTGGTGTGGCCCAGGACCTCCTTGGCCATCACCTTGAACCGGCGGCCGAACGGGCCGTTGCGGGTGGCGTCCGGCTGGCCGAGCCGGATGGTGGCGAGCATGCGCCGCACGGTCCGGGTCGTCAGCACGACCGCGACCGCGGTCAGCAGCACGCAGACGATCCCCAGGACCAGTCCCAAGCCACTCATCACGCGCCCCTCTCGTTCCGCCCAGCCTGTCCGGCGGGGCGCAGCACAAGCGCAAGCTAGCCGAGGTTACTCGCCAGTAACCACGACTGTGTGGCGTGGATCGCGCAAAATCGCTAGGTATTGGGACTATCGTCCCGTTAGTTTGTACGTATGCCTCCGTACCTGCTATTGGCCGTCGCGATCGTCGGCGAGGTGTCCGCCACGACCGCGTTGAAGCTGTCCGAGGGCTTCTCCAGACTCGTGCCGAGCGTCGTAGTCGTGGTCGGCTACCTGGTGGCGTTCGGCGTGCTCGCGCGCCTGCTCAAGGACGGGTTCCCGGTCGGGGTCGCCTACGCGATCTGGGCCGCCGCGGGGATCGCCGCGGTCGCCCTGATCGGGGCCGTGTTCCTGAACGAACCGGTCACCTGGACCATGATCGGCGGCCTCGCCCTGATCATCGGCGGGGTCGTGCTGCTCGAGCTCGGGAGGTCGCACTGATCGGACAGGCTGTGGACGGTCGCAAGGCGCGGGGTGAACGGCGGCGCCAGGAGCTGATCGAGGCGACGCTCCGGGTGATCGAGCGGGACGGTGTCGCCGGAGTCACCCACCGGACTGTTGCCCGCGAGGCCGGTGTACCCACGACCTCGACCACGTACCACTTCTCCAGCCTCGACGACCTGCTGATCGCGACGCTCACCTGGTGCGCGGACGGGTTCGCGGTGTCCGTCCGCGACCTGGTCGAGCGCGCCCGGATCAGGGGAAGTCAGGGTGCCCGCGAGGTGGCCGAGATGATGGTGGAGGCGCTCGGCCCGCACCGCGGCCGGACCATGGCGGAGTACGAGCTGTACCTGTTCGCCGCCCGGCGGCCCGGTCTGCGGCCCGCCGCCCGGCTCTGGCTCGACGTGCTCACGAGCCTGGTGCAGCACGACGACGAGGTCGCGTTCCGGGCGTTCCTGGCGGGGATCGACGGGCTGCTGGTGCAGGGGCTGATCGACGACGATCCGCCGTCGCTGCAGGACCTCCAGCCGGTGGTCGCGTACCTGATGCGACCCTCACGACCCTGATCTTCGCAGTCCAGGGTCGTTCCCGGATGGCCGGCCGAGGCTGAACCGAAAAGCTCTGTGGCATGAGAAAAGCAGCCATCGCGGCAGCCGTGACCGCAATCGCCCTGGCGGCGGTACCCGCCCACGCGGACGAGTATCCGAAGCCCGACGACGCGGCCCTGAAAGCCGCGATCGCGGACTTGCCGTCGCGCGACGCGACCGGTGCCCTGGTCCGGATCACCGGACTGTACGGCGACTGGTCCGGTGTGTCCGGAGTGTCCGACACGCGGACCGGCAGCCCGGTGAACCCGGCCGGCTCGTTCCGGATCGGCAGCACGACCAAGATGTTCACCGCGGTCATGGTGTTGCAGCTGGCCCAGGAACACCGGATCGACCTGGGCGAACCGGTGCAGCGCTACCTGCCGGGCGTGCTCCCGGCGAGCTACCCGCCGGTCCCGGTCTCGACCCTGCTCGACCACACCGCCGGTCTGCCCTCAGTGGACATCCCGCAGCTGTACGACCCGGAGTGGATCATCCAGCACCGGTATGACCGGTGGACGCCGGAACAGGTGGTGGCGACCGCGACCAAGCACCCCATCGACTTCCAGCCCGGCACCAAGCAGAAGTACACGAACACCGCGTATGTCGTGGCCGGCATGCTCGTGGAGAAGACGACCGGCCGCTCGTACGCCCGCAACCTGCGTGATCGGATCACCACGCCACT
>CBIMJO010001496.1:0-2975 GCA_966244135.1 uncultured Actinocrispum sp.
CGGAGCTTTGCGTCCAACTTGGACAGTGGCTCGTCCATCAGCTCCACCGGCGGTTCCAGGACGATCGCGCGCGCGATCGCCACCCGTTGCTGCGGCCCGCCGGACAGCTGCCCCGGGTGGGACTTGGCCAGGTGGTCCAGGTGAACCATCGAGAGCGCCGTGGACACCCGCGACGTGATCTCCGCGCGCGGCACCTTGCGCATGCGGAGCCCGAAAGCGACGTTCCGCTCCACAGTGAGGTGCGGGAACAACGCGTAGTTCTGGAACACCATGCCGAAACCGCGGTCCTCCGCCGGCTGGGTGTCCACTCGCTTGCCGTCCAGGGTGATGGTGCCCGCGGTCAACGGCAGCAGGCCGGCCAGGCAGTTCAGCGCCGTCGACTTGCCGCAGCCGGACGGGCCGAGCAGCGCGATGAACTCACCCCCGGTGATGGTGAGGCTCAGCCCGTCCAGCGCGGTCACATGCCCGAACCGCCGGCTCACGCCGGACAGTTCGAGCGACGTGATCCGTGGCACTACTTCTTCACCTTGCTTCCGCCGATCTCCCGGTCCCACCGTTCGAACGCGGACACCATCGCGGTGGCGTCCAGCGGGGTCTCGATCGGGTTGTTGGCGATCAGGTCCGCGTACTCCGGCCGGCCGAACTCGGAGACGGCCTTCTGCGAGTCCGCGGGCGCCATCGACAACGGCACGTCCTTGACCGCCGGGCCCGGGTAGAAGTAGCCCTGGTCGTAGGTCTGTGCCTGCGCCTCCTTGGTGAGCATGTACTTCATCAGCTCGTACAGCACATAGCGCTTCTCCGGCGAGACGCCCTTGGGGATGACCATGTACTGCGCGTCCGCGACCCAGTGGAACCCTTGCAGCGTGGCGGTCTTCATGTCCTTGGGCACCTGGCCCAGCACGCGCGGGTTGATGTCCCAGCCAGTGGTGGACAGCACGATGTCCCGCGTGCCCTGGGAAAGCTCCTTGAACACCGCCGAGGTGCCCGCGGGGTAGTACTCGACGTACTTGCCCAGTTCGGCCAGGTACGCCCAGGTCTTCTCCCAGCCGCCCGCCGGGTCCTTCGGGTTCTTGTCCCCCAGCAGGTACGACAGGCCCATCAGGAACGTGCGGCCCGGTCCGGAGTTCGCCGGCCGCGCGTACATCACCTTGTTCGGGTGCGCCTTCGCGTAGTCCAGCAGCTCCTGCGCGGACTTCGGCGGGTTGGGCACGGTCGCCGGGTTGTACTCGATCAGCGGACCGGAGGGGTAGTAGACGACGATGACGCCGTTACCCGCCGCCAGTTTCTGCATCCGCTGGGCCGGTTCCTGCAGGGTGTCCTCAAAGGAGCCCAGGACCGGCCGGGCGTTGTCGGCCACCTTCTCCCACAGGTTCTTCGATGCGCCCGACGCCAACGCGTCGGTCCCGGTGAGAACGAGGTCGATCTCCACCCGGCCGGCCTGCTGCTGGGCGTCGATCTTGCCCGGCAGTTCGGGGGCGGTGGACCGGGTGAACTCCACGCTGGAGATCAGGTCCTTGTGGTCGTCTCGGAACTTCTCGATCGCCTTCTGGGTCAGCTGCAGGTTGCCCGCCACGTCGGCGACCGTGAGCTTGACCGGCTGGTCGGGTTTCTTGACCGGTTCGGCCGCCGTACCGGTCTGGGACTGGCCGCCCTGCGCGGGTTGCTTCTGCTCCGGGGCGCCACAGGAAGCGGATAACAGTGCGGCGCAACAGATGGCCAGTAACAGCTTCGTCCTCATGGCCCTCCTCGCGGCGTCGATGCCGCACTAGGGGATTCATCGGATGAATACGTTTACATCTGTTACATCCTACCGCTGCTGTCAATGGGCCGGGCGGCGCAGGCGGGGGTGTTCGCTGAGCGATAAATCGTTGGACGGTGCCCCGGGATTTCGGCAGAATCGTTTGTGTCAGAACCGAGGGGAGAGGGTCCGATGAACATCGTGCACAGCGTCGGCCGACGCGCGGATGACGACCGCGACTGGTTCGTTCCCGCAGGTCAGGAGTGGCTCGGTATGTGAGTAATTGTCGCTCACATGCGTGAGCCGCCGATTCGATTTAAATCGGGTCGGCGGCTTTTTAAATGTCCTCGTAGCTCAGCTGGATAGAGCGTGGCGTTACGGCCGCCAAGGTCCGGGGTTCGACTCCTCGCGGGGACGCCGGCCCAGCACGGGTGGGTCTGGTGGAGAACTGACCCGGTGGGGGTGGGAGCCCCCGCAGGGGGTCGGTTAACAACACAGTGGGGTGCTGGTGGGGACGGGGCCGTGCTCCCGTCCCCACACAACTGTCTAGCCGATGTCCCTGCGGCGCAGGCCAACCAGCCCGACAACGCCCAGAACCACTGCCACCACGGACAACCAGATCAGCGGACCGGCGCTGACCTGCTGCGTCAGCTTCGGCACGTGCGTGAACGGTGAGACGTCCATCAGCCACTGCGGCGCCTGCAGGATCGGCCCGAGCTGGCCGAGCAGCACGAACACGGTCAGCGCGGCCCAGCTCAGGATCACGAGCCTCGGTGCCAGGCCGAACAACGCCAACGCGATCGCGGCCACCACGAGCGTGGCGGGCAGCTGCACCAGGGCATTGCCGAGCACCGAGCCGACCTGTCCGCCGACATCGCCGATCTGGACGCCGTAGGCGATGCCCGCGCCCAGCCCGGCCAGCGTCAGCATGACCGCCGACCCGGCCAGCGGGTACACCAGATGGCCTGCCGCCCAACGGATCCGGCCGGTGTTGGTGGCCAGCAGCGGTTCCGCGCGGAAGTTGGTCTCCTCGGCGCGCATCCGCAGGGTCGCCTGCACCGCGTAGACCGAGACCACCAGCGCGACGATGCCCATGATCGCCGACATGAACGCGTCGATCAGCGTCGACACCCCGCCGAGCTGCTGCATCATCTTGGTCATCTGCGGGTCGTCCTTGAACAGGTCGAGCACGCCGCTGGCGACACTGCCCATCGCGTACCCCATCACGGCGAACCCG
>CBIMJO010001497.1:0-2971 GCA_966244135.1 uncultured Actinocrispum sp.
GCGTCGGAGGAACGCGTGTACTCACAAGGAGTCGTCGGGCCGGACGGCTTCGCGGCGGAGGGGACCTGGGCGCCGGACGCCAACGGCCCGGCCGACGGCTCCTGGTTCTTCGACGCGGGCCACAAAACCCACACCAGCACGGCGGCGACCACGACCACTATGCCGACGACGACCCCGACGATCAGTCCCGTCCTGGGCCGTTGCTGCTGCGGTGGGTAGTTCACGCTCGCCCCCTCGTAAGTACGTCCCCGGCATCGTACGGGTGTCACAGAACGGCTTGGATACCGTGGGGTATGCGTCGAGTCGTTGTGCGTGGGCACGGTGGTCCGGAGGCGTTGCAGGTCGAGGAGGCGCCGCGGCCGGAACCGGGTCCGGGGGAGGTGCTCCTTGAGGTCGCCGCGATCGGGGTCACTGCCCGTGCTCCGGCTGGTCCACGGCGCGCCGGACGTCCCGCACCTCCCCGGCGGCGAGGTGGCCGGCCGGGTGGTGGCGATCGGGTCCGGGGTCACTGGCTGGCAAGTGGGCCAACGCGCGGTGGGCATCGCCTTCACCGGCGGCTATGCCGAGTTCGCGGTCGCCCCAGCTCCTTTCCTGACGCCGATCCCGGACGGGGGCGACGACGCGGCGGCGGCTGCGTTGGTGCGCAGCGGGCAAGTGGCGCTGGGTGTGTTGCGTGCCGCGAACCCGCAGCCGGGCGAGAGTGTTCTGGTCACTGGGGCGGTCCGGTCGACGTCGTGCTCGACGGGACCGGCGGTGATGTCCAGACCACCGCGCCGGAGGTGCTGGCGCCGTTCGGGCGGCTGGTGTCCTACAACGCCAACGGCGCCATGGCCGACGTGAACCAGTTGCGGCTGCACGCGAAGACGGTCATCGGGTTCGCCATGGCCCCGTTCGCCAGGCTCCGGCCCGACGCGTACCCGCGGCACCAGCGCGAACTGTGGGACCTGCATCTAGCGGGCACGGTGCGCGCGGCGATCCACGCGACGCTGCCGTTGGACGAGGTCGGGCGGGCGCATGAGATCATCCTCGGCCGCGTCAACCTGGGCAAGGTCGTTCTCGTTCCCTGAGGGGCGGTTCAGGGTCGATCCGAGGGGCATCCCGGAGGCGGCCGCACCCCGATCGGTGGTCAGATTCGGGTCTGTTCGCCGATACTGGGGAGTGGGGATGGGCCGGATCGCGGTCGCGTTGGTGTCCACTGTGGTCTGTTCGGTGCTGGTCGCACCGGCGGCGCAGGCGTCTTCGCTGGCGTGGAAGGAAAACTGCGCGCTGGGAGTGGACTGCGCGAAGCTGAGTGTGCCGGTGGACTGGGCGCACGGCGGCGCCACCATGGAGGTCTCACTGGCCCGGCGGAAAGCGAGCGGGGCCAGGATCGGCACCATCGTGTATCTCCCCGGCGGGCCTGGGGATTCCGGGGTCGGCCAGGTGACCGCGGGGCCGCGGGTCTCGCCGGTGGCCGCGAGCCGGTTCGACGTGATCGGCATCGATCCGCGCGGCACCAACGACAGCAACCCGGTCAAGTGCGACGCGGACCTGGTGAACACCATGCCGGACCT
Source organism: uncultured Actinocrispum sp. (assembly GCA_966244135.1). Classification (GTDB taxonomy): domain Bacteria; phylum Actinomycetota; class Actinomycetes; order Mycobacteriales; family Pseudonocardiaceae; genus Kibdelosporangium. The sequence goes on from CBIMJO010001497.1 coordinate 1,554, forward strand.
CAACCCGGACACCGGCGCCCGGTACGCGGATGTCCTTGCGTACAGCCGGAAACTCGGCGAGAGCTGCCGGGCGGCGAGCGGGGATATCGTCGACCACCTGGACAGCCGTAATGTGGCGCGGGATGTGGAAGCCTTGCGGGTCGCGCTCGGCGAGCCGCAGATCACCATCTACAGCCGTTCCTACGGCACTCTGGCCGCGCAGATGTACGCCGAGATGTACCCCGGCCAGGTCCGGGCGCTGGTCCTGGACAGCGTTTTCGACCACACCCAGGACACCTGGGAGCTGCTGTCGAGTTCGGTGCGGACCGTCGAGGACTCGTTCGACCAGTTCGCGCGGTGGTGTGACGGCACCACGGACTGCGTTCTGCACGGGCAGGACGTGAAAGCGTTGTTCGACAAGCTGTATGAGCGCGCGGAACGTGGTGAGCTCGCCGAACCGGCCGATCCCGCGAAGAAGATCAGTCCCACCGCGCTGTCGTGGGGCATCATGCGCGGCTACATGTACAACCCGGACTGGCCAGGGCTCGCTGGAAGACTCGCCGCGCTCGACGGTCGGCCGTCGTTGACGTTCGCGGTGGAAACCGTGCAGACGAAGAACTTCCCGTTCGCGGTGGCCTGCGCCGACCATCGGCTGGGTTTCCGGTCCGAACAGGACTGGGCCGCGACGTGGCAGCGGCTGAAGCGGATCGCGCCGACCATGCGCACGCACATGGCCTGGCAGCTGGTCTCCTTCTGCTCCGGCTGGCCGTTGCCGGTCACCAACCCACAAAGCCGCCCGGTGATCCGTACCTCCGTGCTGGTGCTGAACTCCCGGCACGACCCGGCCAGCAGTTTCGAGTGGGCCCAGCACATTCACCGGATGATCCGGGGCAGTGCCCTGGTGGCGCGCCGCGCGCCTGGGCACGGCGTCTACAACCGGCCGGAATGCCAGGCCGTGACCGACCGGTACCTCGTGGACAAGGTGCTTCCGGCGCCTGGAACGGAGTGCTAGCTCAGGATGTGGGCGGCGGGCATCGGGATGTCGTGCAGGATCAGCCGGCTGCGGACCTCCCGGACGCCGTGCTGTCCTTTGAGGACGGCCAGGATCTGCTCGAACTCGGCGGTTCCGGTGCAGGCCAGCCGGATCTGGTAGTCGTACTCACCGGTGACCCGGAACGCCTCGATGACCTGCGGGATGCCGGCCAGGTTGCGGTGGAACTCGGCGTTGTCGTAGCCCTCGCGCAGCCGTAGATCGCTGACCAGCGACAGCGGGCGGCCGATCGCGTTGTGGTCCAGGGCGGCGTGGTAGCCGCTGATCACGCCGGACGCCCGCAGCCGCCGCACCCGGTCGGCGGTGGTGTTCGCGGACAGCCGGACCGCGCGCCCTAGTGCTGTGGCCGGATAGGTTTGCCGTGTTATCGGCGGATCCAGGTTTCCGC
>CBIMJO010001498.1:0-2970 GCA_966244135.1 uncultured Actinocrispum sp.
GCCGCGCGGACGGCGCTCCACGGGTGGCAGGCGGTGGGCCTCGTTGACGACGACCGCTGCGCCCTTCGCGTCGAACACGCGGTCCCGGTCGGTGTCGTGCCGCAGGCCCATCACCTCGCGGCCGGTGTGCGCCGACAGGATCTCCTCCAGCTGGGTCCGCACCCGCACGACCTCGTCGGCCTGCAGGATCAGGTCGGGGATCGCGCCGCGGCCCTGCGCCGCGGGCTGGTGCAGCACCACCCGGGAGTGCGGCAGCACGAACCGCTGCCCGGGTGCGCCCGCGGCCAGCAGCACCGCGCTGGCCGCGACCGCCTGGCCGATGCACGTCGTGGCCACCGGCGCCTTGATGAACTGCATGGTGTCGTAGAGCGCGAGCATCGCGGACGGGTCGCCGCCCTCGGAGTTGATGTACAGGTTGATCTCGCGGTCCGGGTTCTCCGCCTCCAGGTGCAGCAGCTGCGCGATCAAGGCGTTGGCCACTCCGGAGTCGATCCCGGTGCCGAGGTAGACGATCCGCTCGGACAGCAGGTGCGAGTAGACGTCCATGATCCGCTCGCCCGTGGTGCTGCGGGTGATGACGTTGGGGATCGTGTACGTGCTCATGCGGTGGCTCCCAGGGCGTAGGGGGTGCGGACGGGCACGACCTGGGCCAGGTCGCCGACGATGTGGTCGATGAAGCCGTAGTCGCGGGCCTGTTCCGTGGTGAACCAGCGGTCGTGCAGCGAGTCGGAGAAGATCCGGTCGATCGGCTGGCCGGTGTCCTCCGCGATGATCCCCAGCACCGTGTCCCGGGTGTACCGCAGGTCGTCGGCCTGCACCTCGACCTCCACCGCCGAACCGCCGATCCCCGCCGACCCCTGGTGCATCAGGATCCGGGCGTGCGGGAGGGCGAAACGTTTGCCCGGCGCGCCCGCGGACAGCAGGAACTGCCCCGCGCTGCAGGCCAGCCCGAGCGCGAGTGTGGCCACGTCGCAGGGCACGAGCCGCATCACGTCGCGGACCGCCAGCATCGCGGGCACCGACCCGCCCGGCGAGTGGATCCACAACGCGATGTCCTTGCCGGGATCCTCGCTCGCCAGCGACAGCAGCTGCGTCGCCAGCACGGTCCCGTTGTCGTCGTCGAGCGCACCGTCCAGAACCAGCACCCGCTGGCTGAAGAACCGCTCGCGCAGCCGCTGGTCGAACATCTTGTCGTTCGTGGTCATGCCCCGACAATGCCGCCGCCGGGGTGCCGCGCGCCGTTTTCTCTGCTGTGAGCAGATCCGCCGACGGCAGACACGTGCCGGCCGATGTGGACAGTCGGGCCGCCCGATCGTGCAGTGGTGGGTCGCCTTGGGGCGTACTGGGGGTTCGGTGCTGCCGGGATCGGTGCCGGGTCGGTGATTCTGGCGGAGGCCCCTTCAGCGGAAAGGAGGACCACATGAAGAAGGCGAGTGCCCGCAAGCCCGGGGCGGCGGTGATCTTGAGCAGCCGGCCGATGTACGAGTACCTGGCCGTGCGTTGAGGTTCCTCCGGCAATGAGGAGACATCCATGAAGAAGGCAAGTGCCCGCAAGCGTGGTGCCGCTCCGATCACGAGCAGCACCGTGCCCTACGCCGTCCCCGTCGTTCGCTGACGCGGTTCGCGGCCTGGACCGGTGAGGGCCACCTTGGGGGAGTTGTTCTCCCCCAAGGTGGTTCGGTGAACGATCTCTGGAAGGCGAAGCCCATGACCGTTCTGCGCGACCTTGTTCCCCGTATCCACAGTGAACACCCGGATCTGACAGCGAGGCACCGCTACGCCATCCTCACCTACGTGCCGGAGCTGGCGGAGGTCATCGGTTCGGTGCCGCGGACCCTGACGGATGTCGCTTCCTGGGAGGAGCGCACGAGGTTCCAGGATGGAATGACGCGCCGTGCCGCCCATGGTGTCGCCGAACTGCTGGACGCCTACGCGGAACGCACTGGTCCGCTCACCCTGACCATCGATCCCGCGGACCCGGAACTGGCGGCGATCCTGGCGCGCCGGGCAAGACATGTCACTGTCCGAAGTGGACATATCGCGCCACTTGACGAGCCGACCGAGCAGGTCATCCGCTCGCACGTCTCGCGAGGCGATTTCGTGGCTGTGGCCGAGCTCGCCGAGCGCGCCGCTTCGTTGGCGCAGAACGCGAACGAGTACTACCGGATCCGGATGGTGCACGCTTTCAGCCTGCGCCGGGCGGATCCGGAACTCGCCGAGGAGATCCTGCTGGAGCTGCAGGAGAACCACGCGGCTCCGGACGTGCTGATGGCCACGAACTACTCGCTGGCGATGCTGTACACCACATTCCACCAGCCGGCTCGCCGCGACCTCGAACGCGCGGCGGGACTCGCCCGGAAAGCCGTGGAGCTGGCCGACGAGCTGGGGCGCCCGTTCGACCGTTCGTTCCACCGCAACGGGCTCGCGCTCGTCGAGCTGCGGTCCGGACGTCTCGAATCGGCTCTTGAGCTGGCCACGGAATGCCTGCGGATCATGGGAACCGAACTCCCGCACGAGGCCAAGGAACACCACGCCGTGCTGCACCTCAACCGCGCCCGTGTTCTGCAAGCCCTTGGCCGCCTTGAAGAAGCGCAGCAGGACTTCGACACCGCCATCGAGCGTGACCCGTACTACCCGGAATATCACTACTATCGCGCCGGGCTCGCGCGGGTGCGCGGTGACGACGCGGCCGCCATCGCGGGCTACGAGCGGGCGATGGAGCTGAGCGCGCCGTGGCCCGAGCCGTACTACAGCCGCGGGGATATCCGTGCGGCGCTTGGTGATCTCCAAGGCGCTCTGGCGGATTTCGGGTATGTCCTCGAACTCGACCCGGATCACCTCGATGCCCGCGTCAACCGGGCCGCGCTGCTGGTCGAGGCGGGGGATCACCCTGCCGCGGCGGAGGACGTCGAATACGGGCTGAAGCTCGATCCAGGCAACGCACACTTGCTGTGTACCAAGGGCTTGCTG
>CBIMJO010001499.1:0-2964 GCA_966244135.1 uncultured Actinocrispum sp.
CTTCACCGTCCTGCGCGCGCGGGGGGCTCGGCAGGTGGAGCCCGGTCACGACCATGGTCTTCCCCGCCCCGGTCTCACCAGTGACAACGGTGAATCCGGGGTGCAGGTGCAGGGTCGCCTCGTCGATGACGCCGAGGCCCTGGATGCGCATCTCGGCCAGCACAGTGCGAACCCTACCTACACCCACCGACAGTTATCGAGATCGCCACCCCTGAACCGGCAACCCGAACTTCTTGACAAGCCGGTCCGTGAACGGCCCATCCCACAACCGGACCAGCCTGACCGGCTCGGATCCGGCGGACACGGCCACCCGCGACCCGGCCGGCAGGTCGAAGGTGCGTTGCCCGTCACAGAACAGCACGGCGGGGTGCCCGCCCGGGTCCACTTCCATCGCGACGCTGGACGAGGGGGACACCACGAGCGGCCGCGCGAACATCGCGTGCGCGTTGCTCGGCACCACCAGCATCGCCTGCACGTCCGGCCAGATCACCGGTCCACCGGCGGAGAACGCGTACGCAGTCGACCCCGTCGGCGTCGCGCACAGCACGCCGTCGCAGCCGAATGCCGACACCGGCCGGCCGTCGACCTCGATCAGCACGTCCAGGATCCGTTCCCGGCTGCTCTTCTCCACGCTGGCCTCGTTCAACGCCCACGTGCGCGCGATCTCCTCGCCGTCGTGGGTCGCCACGACCTCGAGCGTCATCCGCTCGTCGACGTGGAACTTCCCGTCCAGCACCCGCCGGACCGCGACATCCAGGTCGTCCGAGTCGGCCTCGGCGAGGAACCCGACCCGCCCCAGGTTCACCCCCAGCACCGGCACCCCAGCCGGACGCGCCAGTTCGGCGGCCCGCAGCAACGTCCCGTCGCCGCCGAGCACGAACACCAGGTCGACGCCCTTGGCCGCGTTGTCGTCCGCGGAGACGATCGACAGGCCCTTGCTGAAGTCGTCGGCCTCCACGTCCAGCGCCCGGATGTGCACTCCCGCGCGGGCGAACTGCTCGGCGACGATCTCGGCGGTGCGCCGGTTGGCGTGCCTGCCGGTGTGCACCACCATCAGGATCTCCCGGATCCCGGAAGAGGACTCCGTCATTGTGGTCCTTTCGCTACAGCGGTCTGAACCATCTCCGTGAGGAGCTCAAGGGTGAGCGGCTCGCCCCGGCGCAGCCACGCGAAGTACTCGACGTTCCCGGACGGGCCCGGCAGGGGGCTGGCGACCACGCCGTGCGGGCGCAGCCCGAGCTCGGCGGCGGCGGTCAGCACCTCGATGACGGCTTCGGCGCGAAGTCCAGGATCCCGCACCACGCCGCCGGAGCCCAGCCGCTGTTTGCCGACCTCGAACTGCGGCTTGATCATGGGCACGAGGTCACCGTCCGGGTGGGTGCAGGCCAGCAGCGCGGGCAGGACCAGACGCAACGAGATGAACGACAGGTCGGCGACCACGAGGTCGACCGGTCCGCCGGCCGCCTCCGGGGTGAGGGAGCGGACGTTGGTCTTGTCGAGCACGACCACACGAGGGTCGGTCATCAACCGCCAGACGAGCAAACCGCGTCCAACATCGGCGGCGACGACCTGTCCGGCGCCGTTGCGCAGCAACACGTCGGTGAAGCCGCCGGTGGACGCGCCCGCGTCGAGGCAGCGCTTTCCCTTGGCTGTCAACCCGTCGGGCTCGAACGCGGCGAGCGCGCCCAGGAGTTTGTGCGCACCGCGGGACGCCCAACCCTCGTCGTCAGGGTCCTCCCGGACGACCAGCGCAGCGTCGATTTCCACTGCGGTGGCGGGTTTCTGGGCTACGACGCCCCTGATGGTGACGTGGCCGTCCGCGATCAGCTGGGAGGCGTGCTCCCGGGACCGGGCCAGGCCGCGCCGCACAAGCTCGGCGTCGAGCCGGGACCTGCGGGGCATGGCTCAGACCTTGTCGATGCCGGACAGCGCCTCGGTCAGGGCCGAGTGCACCGCGTCGAACCGGCCGACGTGTTCGGCGGGTTCCAGCTGGTCCAGGCCGTCGAGTCCGGCCAGCGCGGCGTCGATCTCCCGCGTCATCCAGCTGTCTTCGTGTTCTGGCTGCACGTACATCACGGTACCGTTATTTTCCCGATTCCGAGTGCGCGTAGAGCATCTCGTGTCGTGTCATCCTCGGCGCGCACGACCACGTCACCGCCGTCGATCGGCCGGTGCACGGCGCACAACGCGCGCAGCAACGCCAGTTCATCGCCCCTGAAACCGCTCCCGGCGGCCCGCACGGACAACGCCAGCTCGCCGCTGCGCTCGACCTCCCAGCCGCGCTGCGGCGCGATCTCCAGATCGGCCGCGGGCACCCGGATGGAACCGATGTCCGGGCCCACATAGCGCGGCCGCAGCCACGCGGGCGCGGCCAGCAGGTCAGCCGGTCTGGTGACACCCGAGAGCACCAGGAGCGCGTCCACCTCAGCGGTCACGGCGCCCGCGATGTCGGTGTCCAGCCGGTCGCCGACCACGAGCGGGCGGTCCGCGTCCGCGGAGGTGATCGCCTCGTCCATCAACGGCCGCGCGGGTTTGCCGGCCACGACCGGTTCCTGGCCGGTGGCGATCCGCAGCGCGCCGACCATGGCACCGTTGCCGGGCAGCTCACCGCGTTCGGTGGGCAGCGTCGGGTCGATGTTGCAGGCGACCCAGAGCGCGCCGGCCCGGACGGCCAGCGTGGCCTCGGCCAGGTCACGCCAGTTGGTCTCCCGCGACAAGCCCTGCACCACAGCGGAAACCGAGTCGCTGAACTCGTCGACCGGCTTCAGCCCAACGCCTCTGACCACATCCGCGAGCGCTTTCGTGCCCAGCACAAGGACTTCGGCGCCGGGCTTGAGGCGCGCCACGGCGGCGTCCGCCGACTGGTCGACCGCCCGCAGCCGCGCCTGGGCCTGGTCCAGCGCCGGCACGAGTTGGGCCGCCTGCGCGCGCGCGACCTGCACCTTCGCGAACACGCGGGTCAGG
>CBIMJO010001500.1:0-2960 GCA_966244135.1 uncultured Actinocrispum sp.
ATCGCTCGGTTCGTCGCGGACTGGGCGCGTGCCGAGGGCCTGGGCGTGCAGATTCTGGACGACAACGTGATCGTCCGGTCCGGTGGCGGTGACGATAACGGTGACGGGCGGAAGTTGCTGCTGTGCGGGCATCTCGACACGGTCGGCACCGGTGGCATGACCGACCCGCTCGTCCCCAGGATCGATGGCGACCGGCTGTACGGCCGCGGCGCGTACGACATGAAGGGCGGCCTGGCCGCGGCGCTGATCGCGTGCCGGGATGCGGCCCGGCACAGCGTGAACGGCGAGGTCATCGTGGCCGCGGTCGCCGACGAGGAGTACGGGAGCGAGGGCGTCCAGCGGATCCTGCCGCACGTCGAGGCGGACGCCGCCATCGTCAACGAGCCCACCGAACTGACCGTGGCCACCGCGCACAAGGGGTTCATCTGGACCGAGATCACGGTGGTCGGCAAGGCCGCGCACGGCTCCCGCCCGCACCTCGGCGTGGACGCGATCCTCAAGGCCGGCCCGGTCCTGCTCGGCCTGGACGAACTGGACCAGCAGATGCGCACCCGGACTCATCCGCTGCTCGGGTCCGGCAACCTGCACGGCTCGTTGATCAACGGCGGGCGTGAGGTGACGACCATCCCGGACCGGTGTGTGATCACCGTCGAACGCCGCTACCTGCCCGGCGACACCCTGCTGGCGCTGGAGCGGGCCATCGAGGACCTGATGGCCGAGTGCCGCGACGCCGACTCGGAGCTGGAGGTCAGCGCCAAGACGACGTTCATCCGCCAGCCGATGGAGACCCCGCACGACGCGGAGATCATCCCGGTGCTGATGGCGGCCGCGAAGGACGTCACCGGGGCACGGCCGAAGATCGCGGGCGCGAGCTACTGGGCCGACTCGGCGTTCATCTCCGCGGCCGGGATCCCGACCGTGTTGTACGGGCCGGGCGGTGAGGGCGCGCACGCCGACGTGGAGTGGGTCAGCATCGAGGAGACCCTCGCGTGCGCCCGCACGCTGACCGCGACGGCGGTCAGTTTCTGCGGATAACCCTGGTATTCCAGGGATAAGACGAGATCAGCTGTCGTGTTAGGCTTGCTGCAATCGTTTTCCGCCCCGGAGTGCCGCCATGACCAACTCGCCCACCCTCAAAGAGGTCGCGCAGCGCGCCGGGGTACACGTGACGACCGCGTCCCGCGCGCTCAACCCGGCGACCAGCTCGCTGGTCAACCCGGCCACCATGCGCCGGGTCCAGGCCGCCGCCCGTGAGCTGCGCTACCAGCCGAACGCGATGGCCCGCGGCCTGAAGACCGCGCGGTCGATGTCGGTCGGCGTGCTCATCCCAGACCTGACCAACCCGCTGTTCCCGCCGATCGTGCGCGGCATCGAGGACGTGCTCGCCTCGGCGGGGTACACGACGCTGATCGCGAACACGGACAACGACGGCGAACGCCAGACCACGCTGTTCGACACCCTGCGGGCCCGCCAGGTCGACGGCATCATCGTCGCCACGGCGCACCGCGAGGACAAGATCTTCACCGACGCGCACGCCGAGGGCACCAGGCTCGTGCTGGTCAACCGCCGGATCGACCAGTCGGACATCCCCTCGGTGACCGGCGACGACCACGACGGCATCGCGATGGCCGTCCGGCACCTGATCGACCTGGGACACACCAAGATCGCGCACATCGCCGGCCCGCAGAACACCACCACCGGCCGGGCCCGGCTGCGCGCCTACCGCCAGTCCCTCGAGGACGCCGGGCTCCCGCCCGAGCCGTCGCTGGTGATGCTGACCAACGGGTTCACCGAGGTCGAGGGCGCCCGCGCGACCCGGACCATGCTCGACGCGGGCCGCAAGCCGACCGCGATCGTGGCCGCCAACGACATGATCGCGCTGGGCTGCCTGGACGTGTTCAGCGAGCGCCGGCTGTCCTGCCCGCAGGACATCAGCCTGGTCGGGTTCAACGACATGCCGTTCATCGACCGCCTCACCCCACCATTGAGCACCGTCCGCGTCCCGCACTACCAGATCGGCGCCGAAGCCGCCCGCATGCTGCTCGACCGCCTCGGCAACCCCGACCTGCCCGCCAAGTCGATCACCCTCCCGGCCACCCTTGTCCTGCGCGAGTCCACGGCGCCGCCCTCCTGAGCGTCACCGGGGCGGGTCGGGAAAATCGGGTGCCTTGGTGGCCGGCTCCTTCTGAATCCACGGCGGCCACCGCCGCATGAGCCCGGGGGCCTCCAGCAGGCCGTCGTGGAACCGGCGGCGGAGTATCCGTTGCCGTTGCACCCAGCCGATCACCGCCGTCACCCAGAACACCGCGGCCGCGGCTATCGCCAGGATCGCCCACGTCCAGGTGCCGTCGTCCGACTTGGTGTCGTAGATGACCCATGGGTTCTGCGGGTCGTACCGGACCCTGATCGTCTGACCGAACTTCGGTTCTGGCGACCAGGCAACGTCCGCGGTGTCCCACGCGCTCACCCGACGACCGTCCGGCGTGGTGAAAGTGACTTCTACATAGCGGACGTCGCCCCGGCCGGTGGAGTCGTGCACGCCGGTGACCACCGCGGACACCTCCACACCGCGATCACGGGCCACCACCGACGACAGGTAGACGAAGACGACAGGCGCGAGGCACAGCAGACCTATCCCGGCCAGCAACGCCAGCTGCAGCACCGAGAAGACCCGGCCGCGAGGCCGTCGGTCGGTGACATCCTTCCCCCAGGTCACTCCTGAAGTGTGTTCCCGCCCGGGACCCCCGGCAAGACCTTTTCATGTCACCGCGATCACGATGTCAGAGCGCCGAGGTAGAGGGAGCCGATCTCCGGATGATCCAGGATTTCCCGGGCGGTGCCCTGGAGGCGGACCTTGCCGGTCTCCATGACGACGCCGTGGGTGGACAGGGACAGGCCGAGGCGGACGTTCTGTTCGACGAGCAGGATGGTCTTGCCCTGGTCGCGCATGCCGGTGATCA
>CBIMJO010001501.1:0-2960 GCA_966244135.1 uncultured Actinocrispum sp.
GGCGCCACGCGGGCCTCGCTGCGCTCGGTGAGCACCCGGATGATCCTGTTCGACACCGAGGTCGTCGACCTCACCGACGCCTTGGACGACCCTGTTGACGTGCTGTTCTCCACCCAGCTGGGCGGCGGCACCGACATCAACCGCGCCGTCGCCTACGCCCAGCAGCACGTCCGCCGCCCCGCGGACACCGTCCTCGTGCTGATCAGCGACCTCTACGAAGGCGGGGTCGCCACCGAGTTGCAACGACGCGTGCGGGAACTCGTGGCCAGTGGCGTGACGGTCGTCGTGCTGCTGGCTCTGTCGGACAGCGGAACGCCCGCCTACGACCATGAGCTGGCCGCGCGCCTCTCCGCTCTGGGTGCGCCTTCGTTCGCCTGCACTCCGGACGCGTTCCCGGATCTGCTGGCCACCGCGCTACGCCGTGAGGACGTCGGCGCGTGGGCGGAGCAGGAGGGGATGGCCGTTGGGCGGTAGCTAGTCGAGGGCGATCTTGACGCCCAGGCCGACCAGGATGGTCCCGGTGACGGCGTCCATCGTGCGGCGCACTCGCGGTGAGGTGAAGAACTTCCGGAGGGTGCCGACGATGTTCGCCAGCACCGTGAACCACACCACCGTCACCACGACGGCCAGCGCCGACAGCAGCAGCGTCTGGTCGAGCCTCGGCGTGCCCGTGAGGAACTGGGGCATCAACGCCACGAAGAACACCGCGCACTTCGGGTTGAGCAGGTTCGTCAGCAGACCCTGGCGCAACGCCGGCCACGGCCGGACGGTCGTCGTGTTCTGGCCGAGCTCGACCTTCTCGCCACGCCGCCGGGCCGCGATCAGGGCCTTCACGCCGAGGTAGGCGAGGTACACCGCGCCGACCAGCTTGACGACCGTGAACGCCACCGCCGACGCGGCCAGCAGGCTCGCCACCCCGAACGCCGCCACCACGGCCCACACGAACACCCCGCTGGCGATCCCCACCGCGGTCGCCATCCCCGCGCGCCGCCCCGACACCGCCGCGTGGCGGGTCACGATCACGAAGTCCGGCCCGGGGGACATCGCCGCCAGCAACACCACGCCCATGAACGCCAGAAGATGCCCAGCACTGATCATCCACGCACGCTAACCCGCGGACGCACTCCTTCCACCCCCAATTTCCACTGCATGAGACCTCCCGACAGAGGTCCGAGGGCTTCAGGTATGTGAACGTTTTCACGTCTTGACCAAGCGACATCGAGCCGCCTAGTTTCGAGAAAACATCGGAGGTATACGAACGGGTAGGTGGCAGAGTGGCCGACCTCAACCGACGCACGATCCTCTCTGGGGCTTTGGCCGGGATGGCCGGGGCGACACTGGTGAACCCGGCGGGCGCGCTGGCCGAAGACAACGACGCGGCGCAAGACCCCGGAGCCGAGGGTCGCGTTGACTGGGCCGGGTTTCTGGGCGGGGCCGATCTTGTCTGGCGGCGGATGCCGACGACCTGGTACGACGGCCCCTTCCTCGGCAACGGGTTCCTCGGGTCGGGGATCTACGCCGAACCCGGCCGCAACGCGATCCGGTTCAACGTCCAGCACAGCCAGGTGCAGGACCACCGCCCCGAGTTCGGCTCGCTGTTCGGCCTGGCCCGGCTGCCGATCGGGTACTTCACCCTGGAGCCCGCCGGCACGATCACCGCGATCGACTGGCGGCTGGACCTCTGGAACGCCGAGCTGAGGGGCACGCTGACCACGACGAACGGCAGCCTGCAGATCCGGGCGATCGTCCACAGTGTCCGGTCTGTGCTCGCTGTCGAGATCACGCCCACCGACGGCGAACGCGACTTCAAGTGGGTCTTCCACCCCGCGACGGCGGTCAGCCCGCGGACCGACCCCGTCTTCGGTAAGCCACCGCCAGCGGGGTACCTGCCCAACCCGCCGGCCGACGTCCACACCAGCGGCGACACAACCGTTGCGGTGCAGTCACTTCTGGCTGGCGGCGAGCACGTGACCGCCTGGCGCGAAACCAGGCGCGGGTCGACGAGAACGCTCTACACCGCGGTCGCGTGGTCGCACCCGGAGCGATCCGCGGGCGCGAAGGTGATGCGGATGGTCCGGCTCGTCGGCCCGTTGTGGGAACTGGCGCAGGAGCATCAGCAGTGGTGGCACGACTACTACCGAAAGAGTTTTCTGTCCATTTCGGACACTAGGTTGCAGTCGTTCTACTGGATCCAGCTCTACAAGGTCGCCTCGGCCGCGCGGAAGGACGCCCCGGTGATGGCGACCAGCGGGCCGTGGCTGGAGCCGACGCCGTGGCCGGCGACCTGGTGGAACCTGAACGTCCAGCTCGAGTACTGGCTGATCCACGCGTCGAACCACCTGGAGTTGGACGCGGTCACCTTCGCCATCGACCGGTTCCGTGACAACCTCAACTCCCAGGTCGCGCCGGAGTACCGCGAAGGCAGCTACGGCATCCCTCGAACGACCGACATGACCCTGCTCAACGGCAGTGGAACCGGCACCGCAGGTTTCCCGGTCGGCGTCCCCGGCAAAGAGACGCCCACGCCGGAGGTCGGCAACCTGACCTGGGCGTTGCACAACGTGTGGCTGTCCTACCGGCACACGATGGACGAGCGGATCCTGCGCAACGTCCTGTTCCCGCTGCTGCGCGGCGCGATCAACTACTACCTGCACTTCCTCGCGCCCGGCGTCGACGGCAAGCTGCACCTGCCGTTCACATTCTCCCCCGAGTACGGCGTGAACGCGCCGGACTGCACCTACGACCTCGCCCTGATTCGCTGGGGTTGCAAGACTCTCCTCGAGGCGACCACGATCTTGAGAATCAGCGACCCGCTGGAAGCCAAGTGGCGCGAGGTGCTCAGCACTCTCGTTCCGTACCAAGTGGACGCCAACGGTTACATGATCGGCGCGGGCGTGCCGTTCGCGAAGTCGCACCGTCACTACTCGCACCTGCTGCAGGTCTACCCGTTGTACGAGGTC
>CBIMJO010001502.1:0-2957 GCA_966244135.1 uncultured Actinocrispum sp.
TTGACCTGCAGCCCTTTGAGCGAAACCGTCGTCCGTTCGGTGAGATCGGGCGAGAATGCCAGCTTGCCGTACTGGATGTTCGAGATTTTGCGAATTGTGTCCGCAGCGACCGCGGGTGAGACCTGAGCGCGGTTCACACTGAAGCGGATCTCCGAACGAACACGGCCTTTCGTGAATAGGGCGTAGAACTCGTCCGTTCCCGCGGCGCTCGGCAGCCGGAGCACCGTCGGCTTGTCGCCGAGGTAGCCGTCGCTCGGCTCGGGCGTCCAGCCAGCAGTGTTCGGCCGCAGCCTGGCCCACGTCTGGTTCACGCACTCCACCAGCCGCACCCGCACACTGGTGTCCCCACCGAACTCGCCGAAGCTCCGGCCATACGCGGACACCAGACTGCCGTGCCGGATCTGGTCGAAATAGTCCCCGGTACCCCCGATGACATCCGTCAACGGCAGCGGCCCGTTCGACTCCGCGATGTACCCATCCAGATCCGCACCGGAAACGATCATCGACCCCAACCACTGCGAACCGCTCGTAGCCGCCGCAGGCGCAGGCGCGGAAGCAGTCAGAAGAGCCGAGACGAGCAGCACGAGCAATTTCACACGCCAGATGTCGCCGACGATCAATACAGCGTTTCAAGCATCTCGCAACGAAATGGTTACACAATCCGCGCTGTCCACCCTTTCGGTGTAATCGAGCGCATTCGGTTAACACTGCCATGCGATGACGCGAACAAATGTGGTGCGGGCACAAGGAACACCGGTTTGTAAATTTCCGCCCGCTTACGGATGAATGAGGTTCAATGATCAGGCTGCTGGTTTCCGGCGTTTTCGCCGGGCTGGCCATGACAACCGGCTGGACACCGGCCGCCGTCGACCCCGGCCCTTGGGAGGTGCTTTCCGAGCAGGAGTCGATGCCGCCAGGCGAGATCTCGCTGCACAACAAGTGCCCGCAGGAGCTGTCGATCTGGCAGCGGCCGGACCCACTATGGGTGGCCACCAAGGTCTACACCTGCGCGAGCCCGGCGGACGCGCAGAAGCTCGCCGGCATCATGCACAGCAAGGCCAGCCCGGTGAACAGCCCGCCCGTGTTCGGCGAGGGCGTCGACTTCCAGACCGTCCAGCGGGTGAAGAACCAGTGGATCGCCGACCGGTTCTGGGCACAGGGAAATCTGGTGCTGATCGCTGATGCCCAATGTGGACCCCGCGACCAGGCGACCTGCCAGCGGTTGTCCGACGCCGTCGCACGATCGTTCGCCGCGTCTCTCCAGGGCACTCCGTCACCGTGGCAGTCCACTGGCCTGAACATGCTGAACGGAATATTCGCGCTGGCTGGCCTTGTCTGGCTACTGTCGGTCGGGCTGCCTGGGCTGATCCGCTATCTGCGCCGCGACCGACATCCGCTGCCCATCCAGCGCGACGCTTGGACCGACGTGGGACGTGTTTCGTGGCGGCTGCGCTGGCAGTCCCTGGCCTGGGGGACGCTGGTCGGCCTCCGCCGGATCATGGTCGTGCTCGCGGTGCTGCTCGTCGGCACCCTGCTTGTGGTCCGCACAGTCAGGGCGGCCATTGGACTGGTCGTCGTGCTCGGGGTGATCGCCGGAATAACCGTGCTGGTGCGCCGGGGGCCTGGCGGCCGGCGTTCGGCAGCAGACGACGGTGGAGCGAGGTCCGCGACAGTGCCGGCTCGCGCTGGCATCTGGCAGGCGGCCTGGCGAGCTTGGGGATCACCCGGGCGATCCTGCTGTTCGTGATCGGCAGCGTCCTGCTCGCCGCCTACTTCGAGGCGAGCGGCGGCTTCGCCAGCCCGCTCGCGATCACCCTCGCCGAGACCTCATGGACGGCCTCGGGCTTCTGGTACCACTACCTGATCACGATCATCGGCCTGGGCGCCGAGCAGGCCGCCGCACTGGCGGGACTGATCGCCATCGCAGTGATCGCTCTACTCCTTGTCTTCGATCAGTTCGGACAGCGGCTGCTGATGCCCACTGCCAGAACACCCGACCCTGATGTGCTGTATCTGCGGAACTTCGGTGACGACAAGCTGCGGCTGCGCGCGAGCAGGATCAGCAGACGCGGCCTGATGGGCAGGCTTTCCCCTTGGCGCACAAGGCCATTCGAGTCCGTGGTGATCCGCCGCCTGTCGGCGACCGGCTCGGTTCTCGCGGTCAACGACCCCGGGCTGGCCCTTCCCGCGCAGGGCGTGCCGAAGCTCTGGCTGCCCGTCGCCAGCTGGGAACCGGTAGTCGCCGAGATGGCCCGCCAAGCCGACTTCGTCGTGGTCTCCGCGACACCCACCACCATCAACCCAGGGTTCGACGCCGAGCTCAAGATCCTCGACCAGGGCCATCAACGGGTCATGCTGGTTCTCGGCTCGTGGCGCCGGGATCAGCTGGCCGCCAACTGGCAGCGGTTCCTCGTCGCGACAAGCGGCCTGAACCTGTTCGCCGGCATCCAATCCGCCTGCCCCACGCTGGCAACCCACGTACTCGTGCACATTCCGGGGCACGGCTGGCATGGCTGGGGTGCCGAGGCACGGTCGGAATGGACCTATGCGGTCGCCATCGACCAGGCACTCCAATACGCCTTGCCCCGATGGAAGCGCACACGAGAACCGGCCGCCGTCATCGACGTGTAGCCAGGCATCGGGTATGGACAAGCCCAGCAGCTGGGCGCTCAACACCGTGAAACGCTATGCACGAGGTGCTCCAGCTGACGCGTTGCGTCGTCCAGCGCAGTATGGCTCTCCCCGCACGAAACGCCGGGCGGGCAAGTGGCCCGCCAGGCGCGCCCGGCGTCAGTGCTTTCAGCCTGTTGTTCCCGCGTCCGCGAGCTGGGCCTCGCCCAGTTCGCGGACCGTCATCCGGTCCCTGCCCACGTCGATGGTGTCGATCTCCACGTCGAGCACGTCCCCGGTCTCGATCTCACCTGCGTTGAGGTCGGCCCTGGTGCCCGCGGTCATGG